>JAQSXO010000156.1 GCA_029256625.1 Cellulosimicrobium sp.
CCCGGGCCGTCCGCGTAGTCTCGGCGATGTGCGAGGCGTCACGATATCGGCCCCCGGTGGCCCTGAGAAACTAACGGTTTCCGCGCTCCCTGACCAGACCCCCGGCCCGGAAGAGCTCGTGGTCCACGTCGCTTCCGCTGGCGTGAACCGTGCTGACCTGCTACAACGCGCTGGATCTTACCCGCCGCCCCCGGGCGCACCGGACTGGCCCGGGCTCGAGGTGGCCGGGACGGTCGCGGCCGTCGGGGGGTCCGTGACGGGGTGGTCGGAGGGTGACCGGGTCGTCGCGCTGCTCGACGGCGGGGGCTACGCCGAGCAGGTGCGCGTCCGCGCGACACAGGTGCTGCCGGTCCCCGACGGCGTCGACCTCGTGGACGCCGCCGCGCTCCCCGAGGCGGCGTGCACGGTGTGGAGCAACGTCGTCGACGTCGGTCGCCTCGCCGCGGACGAGTGGCTCCTCGTGCACGGGGGGTCCGGCGGCGTCGGGACGCTCGCGGTACAGGTCGGCGCCGCGCTCGGCGCCCGCGTGGCCGTCACCGCGGGTGGGCGCGACCGGGCCGACCGGTGCCTCGCGCTCGGGGCGAGCCTCGCCGTCGACCACCGCGAGGAGGACTTCGTCGCCGCGGTGCGGGACGCCTCCGACGGGCACGGTGCGGACGTCGTGCTCGACGTCGTCGGAGCCGCCTACCTGCCGCGCAACCTGGAGGTGCTCGCCACGGGCGGGCGCCTGGTCGTCATCGGCATGCAGAAGGGACGACGCGCGGAGCTCGACCTGGGCGTCCTCCTCGCCCGGCGCGCCACGGTGGCCGGGACGACGCTGCGGGCGCGGCCCCCGGCCGAGAAGGCGCGGATCGTGCACGAGGTCCTCACGCACGTCTGGCCGATGGTGGAGGACGGGCGCGTGCGCCCTGTCGTGCACGCGCGCCTCCCGCTCGAGGAGGCGGCGCGCGCGCACGAGCTGCTGGACTCGGGCGAGGTCTTCGGCAAGGTGCTCCTCGTCCCCTGACGGGACCCGCCCCCGCGCGCCGCGTCGGTGCCGCGCGTGGGCGGTGCGCGCGTGGGCGGTGCACGCCAGACTGGACCCATGGCTGACGAACCGCGCGACCCCCGCTCCGACGAGCCCACCCCGACCGAGCCCACGACCGGCGCGGACGACGCCGTGCCCGACGACTCCGACGAGCCCGCCCGCGCCACGGTGGTGATGCCCGACGGGACCGGGGTGAGCGTCGTGGAGAGCGACGACTCGACCGACCCCGACCGCAACCCGGCGACGGTGATCGAGGAGCCCGCCAAGGTCATGCGCATCGGCGGCATGATCAAGAAGCTCCTCGACGAGGTCCGGGACGCCCCGCTCGACGAGGCGGCGCGGTCGCGCCTCGCCGAGATCCACGAGCGCTCGCTGACGGAGCTCGAGGAGGGCCTGTCGCCGGACCTGGTGGCGGAGCTGCACCGCATCACGCTGCCGTTCTCGGACGACACGGTCCCGACCGACGCGGAGCTCCGCGTCGCGCAGGCGCAGCTCGTCGGCTGGCTCGAGGGCCTGTTCCACGGCATCCAGACGGCGCTCGTCGCCCAGCAGATGGCGGCGCAGGCGCAGCTCTCGCAGATGCGTCGCGCGCTGCCGCCGGGTTCGCTGCCGCCCATGGGCCCGGGCGCGCCGGGCGGGATGCCGGGCAACCCCGGCCGGCCGGACGAGCACGACGGGCGCCCCTCCCCGGGCCAGTACCTCTGACGCACCGCGTCCCCGCCCGTCCGGGCCCAGGCTCAGGCGGGCGGCGGGTCGAGCGGCGCGACGTCGTCAGGCGGGCTCCCGTCCCGGCCACCCGGGCGCGCCGCGGTCATGGCGATGGCCCCGGACACGAGGACGAGGCCGACGAGCTCCGGGACCGTGGGCACCTGGCGCAGCACCACGGCCCCGACGACGGCGGCCGTCGCCGGGAGCAGCGCGAGCAGCACCGAGAAGGTCGCCGCGCTGACCCGGCGCAGGATGACCTGCTCGAGCGCGTACGGGACGACGGACGAGAAGAGTGCGATCCCGGCGATCGCGACCACGTGCCGCCAGTCGCCGAGCACGGGGACCGCTCCTGACGCGAGGAACGGCGCGAACACGAGCGCGCCCACGGTCATCGCGACGGCGAGCGACGTGACCCCGGAGCCCGAGACCGCGACCCGCCGCCCGAGCACGACGTACGCCGCCCAGCAGGCTGCCGCGACGCCGATCGCGGCCAGGCCGAGCACGGCGTCGTCGCGCGGGAGGTCGGACTCGATCGTCACGCCCGCGAGCAGCACGACCCCCGCCGCGGCGACCGCGATCGCGCCCCGCTCGCGCCACCCGCTCCCTGTGACGGCGGCGACGGCGACGGGACCGAGGAACTCGATCGCGACGGCGGTCCCGAGCGGGAGGTGGTCGATCGCGACGTAGAACGCGAGGTTCATCGCGGCGAGCGCGACGCCGAAGACCGCGACCCACACGAGGTCGTGCCGCGTCCACCGGCGGCGCCACGGCCGGCGCCACACGAGCAGGAGCAGCGCCGACGCCGCGATGCGCAGCCAGCCGATCTCGACGGCCCCGGCCACGGCGAACAGCCCGACCGCGATCGCCGCACCCAGGTACTGCGTCAGGCCCGAGACGACGAACAGCGCCGGCACCGGGACGCGGTCGAGGGCGGCGGGGCGGGTGGGCACCGCCCGACTCTACGACCGCTCCGCCACGGGACCGTCACCCGCCGAGCACGCGGCTGCGGCCCGTCCCGCGCGTCGGACGGGCCGCGACCGCATGCTCGGCGAGGCGGCGTCAGCCCTTGACCGACCCCGCGAGGAGACCGCGCACGAAGTAGCGCTGCAGGGCGACGAACACGACGAGCGGCACGATGATCGAGATGAACGCACCGGCGGTGAGGATGTGCCAGTCGCCGCCCCGCGAGCCGGCCATCTCCGCCACCCGCACCGTCAGCGGGTAGGACGAGGTGTCGGCGAACGTCAGGCCGACGAGCAGGTCGTTCCAGACCCAGAGGAACTGGAAGATCGCGAACGAGGCAATCGCGGGTACCAGCAGGGGCAGGAGCACCTGGAAGAAGATCTTCACGTGACCGGCGCCGTCGACGCGCGCGGCCTCGACGAGCGACCGCGGGATGTCCTTCATGAAGTTGTGGAGGAGGAAGATCGCCAGCGGCAGCGCGAAGATCGAGTGGGACAGCCACACGGTCCAGAAGGTCCCGTTGAGGCCCACGTCGACGTAGTCGCGCAGCAGCGGGACGAGCGCCACCTGCAGGGGCACGACCTGGAGCGCGAAGATCGCGACGAAGAGGATCTCGCGACCCCGGAACTCGATCCACGCGAAGGCGTACGCCGCGAGGAGGGCGAGCGTGATCGGGATGACGACGGCCGGCAGCGTGATGACGAACGAGTTGACGAAGTAGGTCGACAGGTTGCTGCCGCTGCCGTAGAGCGCCTGGTCGTAGTTGTCGAGCGTGAACTCGGCCTCGCCGTTGAAGAGGCCCGGGATGACGGTCCACCACCCGCTCCGGCGGATGTCGAGCTCGGGACGGAAGGACGTCACCAGGAGGCCGACCGAGGGGATGGTCCAGAGGATCGCGATGAGGATCGCGAGGAAGGACGCCCAGGGCGAGCTGAGCTTGCCCTTGGCCGCGATCGCCCGCTTCTCGAGCCGGGTCAGCTTGCGGGGGCGGCTCGGCCCCTCGAGCTCCGCCTCGGTCGTGAGGTCGGTGTCAGGGACGACCGGAGGGATCGGCGTGCTGGTCATCGGATCTCCTCGGCGAGCCGCATCTGACGGACGTTGTAGACGATGATCGGGATGACCAGGATGAACAGGATGACCGCGAGCGCGGAGCTCAACCCCTGGTTGTTCTGCCGGAACGCCTGCGTGTAGAACTCGTTGGCGACGACCTGCGTGCCGAACTGGCCACCGGTCATCGTGCGCACGATGTCGAAGATCTTGAGCGTCGCCATCGCGATGGTCGTGAGGACGACGACGAGCGCCGGGCGCACGCTGGGGACGGTGATGTACCGGAACATGCCCCATCCCTTGAGGCCGTCGAGCCGAGCGGCCTCGACGATGTCGTCCGGGATCGCCTTGATCGCTGCCGAGAGGATCGTCATCGCGAAACCCGTCTGGATCCAGATCATCACCACGATGAGGAAGAACGTGTTCCACGGCTGGCCGATGAGGAACTGCTGGGGCGGGAGCCCCAGCCACACCAGCACCTGGTTGAGCAACCCGATCTGGTTGACTCCCGGCTGGTCGGGCCGGAACTCGTAGACGAAGCCCCAGATGATGGACGCTCCGACCATCGAGATGGCCATCGGGAGGAAGACGAGCGCCTTCGCGAACTTCTCGAACCGAGACCGGTCGACGAGCACGGCGTAGACGATGCCGATGAACGTCGACAGCAGCGGGACGACGACGACCCAGATGGCCGTGTTGCGCAGGACGAGCTGGAACTGGTCCGTGGTGAACGCCGTGACGTAGTTGTCGAGCCCGACGAACTCGTTGCCGCGACGGTCGAAGAGCGAGTTCCAGATCGTGATGAGCGCGGGCCGCACGAGTCCCCAGGCGAGCCCGATGACCGCAGGTCCGACGAAGGCGAGCACGACGACCCAGCGGGGGATCCGCTTGGGCCGGTCCACCGCGAGGAGGATCGCCCCCATCACGACGACGAAGAGCAGGATCGCGAGGAACATCAGGCCGAACTTCTCCACGGGAGAGCTCGGTTCGGTCAACCAGTCCATGGTGGCCTCCGGTCGGGTCGCCCGCGGCAGCGAGGGCGAGAGTGGTCTACATCCTGGCCCCGGAAGCGGGGGGCCCGCCGCAGTCGGCGGACCCCCCGTCCGGTCGTGCGCGCCTCAGACGGGGAGCGCCCCGTCGGTCGGCCGGGTCAGGACGACGGCCAGGACGCCTCGATCGTGTCGACGACCTCCTGCGTGTCCGAGCCGGTGAACCAGTTCACCATGCCGGTCCAGAACGTCCCCGCACCGACCTCACCGGGCATGAGGTCCGAGGCGTCGAAGCGGATCACGGCGTCCGGGTCGGCGAGGATCTCGGCCGAGAGCTGGTCGAACGAGGTCGCCAGGTTCTCGGGGTCGAGCCCGTTGTTGGCGCTGACCCAGCCACCCTGAGGCGTCGTGAGCGCCTTCGTGTTGGCCCAGTCGGCGCTCGAGAGGTAGGTCTGGAAGGCCTGCACCTCGGGGCGGTCGTCAAAGGCCGCGACGAACTCGCCGCCGCCGAGGACCGGCTTGATGTCGGTCTGGTCGGTCGGCAGGTAGAAGGCGTAGACGTCACCGTCCTCGGCGACCTCCGTGCCCTCGGGCCACTGCGTCTGGTAGAAGTTCGCGGCGCGGTGCAGCCAGCAGGTGCCGTCGAGGATCGGGAAGCCCGCGTCGGTCCACGTCGTCGTCGCGATCGAGTCCACGCCACCCAGACCCGCGTTGACCATCTCGGGGTTCTTGAGGATCTCGCCCGCGGTGTCGAAGGCCTCGACGATCTGCGGGTCGTTGAACGGGATCTCGTGGGTGTACCACTGGTCGTAGACCTCGGGCCCGGCGGTCCGCAGGACGACGTCCTCGATCCAGTCCGTCGCGGGCCAGCCGGTCGCGTCACCGGACTCGACTCCCGCGCACCACGGCATGGAGCCGTCCTCGACGATCTGCTCCGAGAGGTCCATCATCTCGGTCCACGTGGTCGGAACCTCGTAGCCCGCGTCCTCGAACATGGACGGCGAGTACCAGACGTAGGACTTCACGTTCGACCCCAGCGGAGCGGCGTAGAACGTGCCGTCGACGGTGCCGTACTCCTTCCAGGACTCGCTGAAGAACTCGTCGACGTTCGCGGACGTCTGGTCGGGCGCCGGGACGATCTCGTCCGGGAAGTCCGTGACGATCGTCTTCAGCAGACCGGGCTGCGGCAGGTACGCGATGTCGGGCGCGTTGCCCGCCTGGATCCGCACGAGGAGCTGCGCCTCGAACTCGCGCGACCCCTCGTAGTTGACGGTGACGCCGGTGCACTCCTCGAACGGGTCGTAGGACGCCTCCTGCGTCGCCTGCTCGGGCTCGACGATCGAGGTGTAGACGGAGACCTCCGTCCCCTCGAGGTCACCGAACTCCTCGTACGCGGAGCAGTCGATCTCGGGCGTCGCGGCGTCTCCGCCGCCGTCGCCACCGCCGCCGTCACCGTCGCCTCCACCGCTGCACGCCGCGAGCACGAGCGCGAGGCTCGCGCCGCCGGCGGCGACCGCCAGCGTGCGGCGACGCGCCGCGCTGGTCCTCGTGGTCCTGGTCATGTCAGCCTCCACCTCGTCGTGGGTACGGACGTCACCACCCCGGTCCGGTGAGGACCGGGCGCATCGCGACGTCGCGAGCGCGGGTGCGCTCTCGCCCTAGGCACCATGCAAGCGGTTGCATCGCGGTGCCGCAAGCACAGGAGAGGCGAGTTTGCGTAACGATTCCGTCACGTGCGCCGGGTGCGCGCTCTCTCGGCCCCGCTCCCCTGGCCACGCTCCCACGGGCCGACCCCGACCGCGCGGCGAGGTGGCGCGGTCGTGCCCTACCGACGGTCGCGCAGGGGCGCGGTCGAGCCGCGCCGCACCAGCTCGGTCGGGTAGGTGATGCTCTCCGGCACGGGTGCGCCGTTGATCATCTCGAGCAGGAGGAGCGCGGCGTCGAACCCCTGCTGGTACGCGTCCTGGGCGATCGTCGTCAGGCCGACGAGCTCGCCGAGGTCGTGGCCGTCCACCCCGACGACCGACAGGTCGTCGGGCACCCGCAGCCCCAGGTCGCGCGCGGCGAGGATCGCCCCCATCGCCATCTCGTCCGACGCCGCGAACACGGCCGTCACGTCCGGGCGGCGGCGCAGGAGCTCCGCCGTCGACTCGCGCCCGCCCGCGACGTCGAAGTCGCCGTTGACCTCGAGGTCGGGCTCGACGGCGACGCCCGCGTCCTCCAGCGCGCGCACGTAGCCCCGCGCGCGCTCGACGGGCGGGGACCACGACGACACGAGGTCGGGCACGCCGGTCACGTGGCCGATCAGCCGGTGCCCCAGGTCGAGCAGGTGGCGGGTCGCGGCCCGTCCCGTCGCGACGTCGTCGAGGCGGACCGTCACCTGGTCGGCCGGCCCGGACCCGACGAACGCGAGCGGCCGGGCGAGCCCGACGAGGGAGCGCACCTCGTCGTCGTCCAGCGGCAGACCCACGACGAGCGTGCCGTCCACCCGGTGGCGCAGGACGCTCGGGTCGACCCGACGGCGGGACGACGCACGGCGCACGTCGAACGTGTAGAGCAGGACGTCGTAGCCGAGGTCGCGCAGGGCGCGCTCGGCGCCCTCGATGACGTTGGCGAAGAACCAGCGGTTGACCCACGGGGTCAGCACGCCGATCGTGCGGGTGCGGCCCGTGGCCAGCGACGACGCCGACGGCGTGGGCACGTAGCCGAGGCGCGCGGCTTCCGCGAGCACCCGCAGGCGCGTCGCCTCCGACACGTTCGGCAGGCCGCGCAGGGCGCGCGAGACGGTCGCCGTGGACACCCCGGCGGCCTGGGCGACGTCGTCGATACCTGCCACGACGGGTGATGCTGCCACGCC
>JAQSXO010000157.1 GCA_029256625.1 Cellulosimicrobium sp.
CGCTTGGGGAGCAGCGTGTGCCCCAGGTGCTCGCTGCGGACAGGCCGCCCGAGCAGCAGCCGCTTCGCGGCATCAGCGATCTCCGACACGAGGCCTCATGCTATGCCCGACCGCGCCCGGTCGCGCTGGTGCGCGCCCGGCGGCCCGGCGAGCGGTAGCGTTCGGTGCGTGCACTTCGTCATCATGGGCTGCGGCCGCGTCGGCGCGACGCTCGCCCAGTCGCTCGAGTCGAGCGGCCACTCGGTCGCCGTCGTCGACCAGAACCCCGACGCGTTCCGGCGCCTCCCGGCCGAGTTCACCGGGAAGAAGGTGACGGGGGTCGGCTTCGACCGTGACACGCTCGTGCAGGCCGGCATCGAGGACGCCTACGCGTTCGCCGCGGTCTCCGACGGCGACAACTCGAACATCCTCTCCGCGCGCGTCGTCCGGGAGACGTTCGGCGTCGAGAAGGTCGTCGCCCGCATCTACGACCCGCAGCGTGCCGAGATCTACCAGCGCCTCGGCATCCCGACCGTGGCGACCGTGCGCTGGACCGCGGACCAGGTGCTGCGTCGCATGCTCCCGTTCGGGGCGACCGACGAGTACCGCGACCCGTCCGGCCGCGTGCGGCTCGCGCAGGTCGACTTCCACCCCGACTGGGTCGGGCGCACCGTCCGCGCCATCGAGGACGCCACCGGGGCGCGCGTCGCGTTCGTCAGCCGGTTCGGCGACGGGGTCCTCGTCACCGACCGCACCGTCCTGCAGGAGAACGACGTGCTGCACGTGCTCATGGACGACGAGCAGGCCGCCGTCGTCGAACGCAGGCTCACCCACGCACCGAAGGTCGAGGCCGAGTGATGCGCGTCGTCATCGCCGGAGCGGGCTCCGTCGGCCGCTCGATCGCCCGCGAGCTCCTCAGCCACGACCACGAGGTCATGCTCGTCGACAAGCAGCCCGCCGCGATGCGCGTCGCCCAGGTCGCCGAGGCGGACTGGCTGCTCGCCGACGCGTGCGAGCTGTCGTCGCTCGCGGAGGCCAAGGTCGACGAGTGCGACGTCATCGTCGCCGCGACGGGCGACGACAAGGTGAACCTCGTCGTGTCGCTGCTCGCCAAGACCGAGTTCGGGGTGCCCCGCACCGTCGCGCGCGTGAACAACCCGAAGAACGAGTGGATGTTCGACGAGTCGTGGGGCGTGGACGTCGCCGTGTCCACGCCGCGCATCATGACGGCCATGGTCGAGGAGGCCGTCGCCGTCGGCGACCTCGTCCGCATCTTCACGTTCCACCAGTCCGGCGCCGACATCCTCGAGGTCACCCTGCCGCCGAGCTCGCCGCTCGTCGGCCACCGCGTCGGCGAGGTGAGCTGGCCCCCGGACACCGTGCTCGCGGCGATCGTCCGCGGCACGCGACCGATCGCGCCCAGCCAGGACGACACGCTCGAGGTCGGGGACGAGCTCCTGCTCGTCACGGGCAACGAGGCGGACGAGGGCGCCCTCGGCCAGCTGCTCGCGGGAGAGCCGGAGGCGGAGCCGACCGCGCCGGACGCGCCCGTCGAGGCGCCCGAGGTCCCCCCGGCCGGGTGACGGCGTCCTCTGACCGGGCTGGTCCCCGCGTCCGCCGGGACTACGCCGTCGGCTGCGGGGGCGCTGCGGCGTGGGGCCGACGCACCAGGATCCACGTGAGCCACAGGACGAGCGCCCACAGCGGGATGCCCATGACGAGGCGCGCGGTGCCGAGCCAGCCGACGTCGCCGTCGAGGTAGAGCGGGACCTGGACCGCGAGCCGGGCGGCGAACAGACCGATCCAGAGCCACGTCGCGGCGGTGTACCGGCGCATCAGCGCACGGTCGGACCGCCAGGTGCGGGCCCAGCGGGCGAACGCGCCGGGCTCGGCGGCACCCGCGCCGACGGAGGTGCCGGGCGGCGTCACGGCCGCAGCGGGCTGCTCGGCCGAGGAGTCCGCGGCATCGACCGCGTCCGGTGACGGGTCCGCCGTCGTCCCGGCCGACCCCGACGCGGCTCCCGCGCCGAATCCGCTGCGGAAGCCCTCGACCACGAGGCCGACGAGCGGCCAGCGCACCAGGACGGAGACGAGGAGCGCGACGAGGTACGCGGCGTTCGTCCACAGGCCCCACGCGAAGTAGTCCTGCGCCTCGCCCGAGCGCCACGCCCAGATCACGCCGATGCCGACGCCCAGGAGGCCGCCGAACGCCTGCGTGACGGGGGTGCGCTGGACCAGTCGCGCCGCGACGGCGACGAGCGCGGCCGCGACCGACGTCACGAGCGCCCACTGCAGGTCGGTCGTGGCGACGTAGACGACGACGAAGACGAGACCGGGCGCGACGGACTCGACGAGCCCGCGCACCCCACCGATCGCGTCCGCCACGGAGAAGTCCTGGCCGGCGAGCGCCCGCACACCGCGGGCGCGGCCGTCCTCGGGCGCGGCGACGTCGTCCACGACGGTCTCCACGACGTCCGCGTCGTGCGCGACGGCGTCGGGAGCGCGCTCCGGGTCCGGTCGCCCGCCCGCGGGGCCGCTCGCGTCGCTGCTGCTCGTCATCTCGTGGCGTCCTCGGTGGCTCGGGGGCGGTCGGCTACGGTCCGGGCGGGAGGCCAGGGCCGGCCGCCACGGGTCCGCAGGATCGTACGGCACGGCCGGGTGCGACCGGGCGTGGGGTCATTCCCCCGGCTTGGCGAGGAGCTCGTACCGCGGGTTGAAGATCGTGCGGCGCCCGTCGACGTCGCACACCAGACCCTCGACGAGGGCGCGTCGCCCGGGCTCGATCCCTGCGATACGACGACGGCCGAGCCACACGAGGTCCACGACGCCCGACCCGTCGAACAGCTCGACCTCGACCGTCGGCACGCCCTCGCGCGGACGGAGCACGACGGACCGCAGCACGCCGGAGATCTTCGCCCGGCGGCGGTTCGGCAGATCGGAGACGGCCCGGCAGCCCTTCTGCCGCGCCGCCTCGGAGCGCTCCTCGTCGGCGGCGAGCTTCTCCTGGGAGGCCAGGGCGGTGCGCCAGGCGTCGCGCAAGGTGGGAACCATGTCAGCGGATCTCCGTGATCTCCGGCCCACGGGTCAGCGGGTCGAACGACGGCGTCTCGGGCGCCCCGGCGGGCGTCGGTGCCGCGGCGGCCGGGCCCTTGCCCGGGAGGTGGAGGGTGAGGAGGTCGCGCGGCGGCCGCGGGTTCTGGTCGCGCACCACGACGATGTTGGCGAACACCGACTCGAGCAGACGGGCCTCGGCCGGGTCGACCGCCGCCTTGCCCGTGAGGACGCCGCGGAGGAACCAGCGCGGGCCGTCGACGCCCACGAAGCGGGCGGGGCGCACGCCGGGACGCCCGTCCGGCAGCGGCGCGGGGATGCGGGCGAGCAGCTCGCGGCCGAACGGGCCGGGGAGGTCGTCGACCGTCCCGCCCTGCTTGGTCACCGACGCGGCGATCTCGCCGCGGATCTCGTCCCAGATGCCGTCCGTGCGCGGCGCCGCGAACGCCTGCACCTGGAGCCCCGAGCCCGCGACGGCGCACGCGACGCCGGTGATGCGCTGCGTCTTCTTGTCGACCTCCATGCGCAGCTCCATCCCGGGCACGCCGGGCAGCCACACCGCGCCCAGGTCGAGCCGGGGGCCGCGCTCGGGCACCTGGGAGGAGTCGTACGGCCCGCGGGCGGGCTTCTCCTCGCTCGCCGCCTCGACGGGCGCGCCGTCGTCGACCGGCGCTGACGTCGTGCCCGACGGCTCGGGCGACTCGGTCGGCTCGGACGACCTGGAGCGACGGAACAGACCCACGGAGGAACTCCTTCACCTGCCCGGCCCTCGGCCGGGACTCCCTTCACGGGGCGCTCGCCCCGCACTGCTTCCACACTAGCCCGCGCAGCGACGGTCGGGGTGCGACGTCCGCTGCGGGACGACGGGCGCGCGGCGGTCCGCGCCGGGCGCCCGTCGACGCCCGGTCAGGGCGCGGGCGTCCACCCGCCGCTCGACCCGAAGCCGCCCTCGCCGCGGTGGGAACCGGGCAGCCGCTCGGCCTGCACGAACCGCGCGCGCTCCACCTTCTGCACGACGAGCTGCGCGACCCGGTCGCCGCGGCGCAGGACGACGGGCTCGCGCGCGTCGGTGTTGAGCAGCGTCACCTTGATCTCGCCGCGGTACCCCGCGTCCACGGTGCCCGGCGCGTTGACGACCGTGAGGCCGTGCTTCGCGGCGAGCCCGGAGCGCGGGTGCACGAACGCCGCGTAGCCGTCGGGCAGCGCGATCGAGACGCCCGTGGGGACCACGGCGCGCTCCCCCGGCGCCAGCTCGACGTCGACCGTCGTCACGAGGTCCGCGCCCGCGTCTCCCGGGTGGGCGTAGGACGGCAGGGGGACGTCGTCGAGGAGCGTGATGAGGACGTCGACGTCCCCGGTCTCGGGCTGGTGGTGGTTCGGCACCCGGCAGAGCCTAGTGGTCGCGGCCAGGCCCGGCGAGCACGTCGGGCCCTGCCCGGACTGCTGGGATGATGGACCCATGACCGACCCCGTCGACCGCAGCACCCCGTCCTCGACCCCCGGAACCGCCGGGGCTCCCGGCGCCGGGGGCGTGCCGTCGTACCGCGAGCGGCTCCTCCCGGGCGTCGGAGGGTGGGCCGCGGCCCTGGGGTTCGCCCTGGTCCTCGGGATCGCGCTGTGGCCGGCGAGCCACGCGATCGCGCTGGGCGTGGGCGCGCTCGCGGCGGTCGCGGGCGTGGCCGGCCTGTGGTGGACCTCTCCCGTCGTCGCGGTGGCCGACGGCGAGCTCCGGGCCGGACGTGCGCACATCCCCGCCTCCCTGCTCGGCCAGGTCACGACGCTCGACGCCGAGGCGATGCGCGTCCAGCTCGGCCCGCGCCTCGACGCGCGCGCCTACGTGTGCCTGCGCGCGTGGGCCCGCACGGGCGTGCACGTCGTGCTCGACGACCCGCAGGACCCCACGCCCTACTGGCTCGTCTCGACGCGGCACCCGGAGCGCCTCGCCGACGCGCTCCGGGCCGCGCGCGCGGCCTGACGAGCGCCACGGACGACGAAGGCCGCCGTCCCCGGGGAGGGGCGGCGGCCTTCGTGCGTCGTGCAGGTCAGGCGGCGCACTCGGAGCAGATCTGCTGCCCGTTCTTCTCGTACGCGAGCTGGCTGCGGTGGTGCACGAGGAAGCAGCTCGAGCACGTGAACTCGTCGGCCTGACGAGGCAGGACCCGGACGGAGAGCTCCTCGCCGGACAGGTCGGCACCGGGCAGCTCGAAACCTTCCGCCGCCTCGGTCTCGTCCTCGTCAACGACGCCCGAGCTCTTGTCGGAGCGACGAGCCTGGAGCTCCTGGAGCGAGTCCTCGCTGAGCTCCTCTTCACTCTT
This sequence comes from Cellulosimicrobium sp., assembly GCA_029256625.1. Classification (GTDB taxonomy): domain Bacteria; phylum Actinomycetota; class Actinomycetes; order Actinomycetales; family Cellulomonadaceae; genus Cellulosimicrobium. Next base: position 5,346 of record JAQSXO010000157.1, read on the forward strand.
GCGGGGGGCGTCGTAGTCTGTTGCCATCTGTGGGGTCACTCTCCGGAGTATTCGTCGATCGCGACAGTGCGCGTCCGGGACCACCGGCGACGGCCGGTCGTGCCGGGCGGCACGGGTGCGGGGCGCGGGGGACGCCCCGTGACGTGTCGTGCCTCGAGGTCGTCGCGGCACGTGCACGCTGATCAATGCACGGCGCACCGGAATTGTTCCCGGCGGGCCACCGGATTCTGCACCATTTCCGGGAGGGATGCACCCTGTGGCGGCCCACCCGCCCGGTGTCGTTCGTCACGGGCGAACACCGGGTCCTCCAGCACGGCGGAGCGGGAACGCTCCCAGCCCGCCGGGGCGCGCTCAGGCGTCCGAGTCGGCGCCCACGCCCTCGAGGATCCGGACGAGCCGGTCGACCGCCTCGGGCGGCCCGGCGACGGTCATCTCGCGGTCCGCCGCACGCCCCCGCAGGCCCGTCACGCGCGCGCCGGCCTCGTGCGCGACCAGGGCTCCCGCGGCCATGTCCCACGGGTTGAGGCCGCGCTCGTAGTACAGGTCGAGCTCGCCCGACGCGACGAGGCACAGGTCGATCGCGGCCGAGCCGAGCCGGCGGATGTCCCTGACCTGGGGCAGGACCTCCACGAGGACGCGCGCCTGCGCCCGGCGGCGCTCGGCGTCGTACCCGAACCCGGTCCCCACGAGGCACTGCCCCAGGTCGGTCTCCGCACTGACGTGGACCGGGCGGCCGTCGACCGTCGCGCCCGCCCCCAGACCGGCGGTCCAGGTGCGCCCGTCGACGACGGAGTGCACCGCACCGGCGAGCACGGTCCACTCGAGCGGGTCCGGCGGGCCGACGACGGCCGCGACGGACACCGCGTACGACGCGATCCCGTAGAGGTAGTTGACGGTGCCGTCCACGGGGTCGATCACCCACGTGATGCCCGAGGTGCCGGCCGAGGCGCCCTCCTCCTCGCCGAGGATCGCGTCGTCCGGCCGCGCCGCCGCGATGCCCCGGCGCAGGAGCGCCTCGGAGTCGGCGTCCATGCGCGTCACGACGTCGGTGGCCGTCGACTTGGTCGCCGCCACCTCGACGCGGTCGGGACGACCGGACCGGACGAGGTCGCCCGCCTGGCGGGCGAGACGCTCGGCGAGGTCGCGCAGGTCGGCCACGGTCACGTCGTCGGGCTGTCGGGGGTCGTCGATGAAGAGGCGCACGGCTCACATCCTGCCCGACCCGCGGCGTGCGGTGCGACCCTCCCACGGACCGGGCGCGGACCAGCCGAGGCGCAGGGAGAGGAGGCGGAAGCCGAACACGAGCGCGAGGACCGCCGCCTGGGACAGCAGGCCGAGCGCGCCGGCCTCCGCGAGCGCGGCGGTCAGCGCGGCGCCTGCGAGCGCCGGGATCGCGTAGAGCTGCTTGTCCTGGAACAGGAGCGGCGCCTCGTTGGTCAGCAGGTCGCGCAGGATGCCGCCGCCGACGCCCGTGATGACGCCCGCGAAGATCGCGGCGAGCGGGCCCACGCCGTAGTCCAGGCCCTTCATCGTGCCGGACAGCACGAACAGCGCGAGCGCCCCGGCGTCGAGCACGATGATGCTGCGCCGCAGCCGCTCGAGGCGCGGGTGCCAGAAGAACGTCACGACCCCCGCGAGGACCGCGACGGCGACGAGGCGCCAGTCCGAGATCCCGACCGGGGGGATGGCGCCGATGAGGACGTCGCGCAGCAGACCGCCGCCGAGGCCCGCGACCCACGCGAGGACCAGGACGCCCACGAGGTCGAACCGCTTGCGCACCGCGGCGAGCCCGCCCGAGAGCGCCGCGAAGAACACGCCGCCGAGCTCGAGGGCGTCACCGGGCACGAGGTCGAGGATCACACCCGGCATCATCCCAGCCGCGGGCTCCCGGGGCGCAGGCGGGCCACTACCGAGTCCGCGGCACACCGCGCGTGCTGCGCGGCTCGCGGGTGGGACGATGGCACCCTCGAGGGAGCGGTGACGCGGGCGTCGCGGTCCGTGGAGCCCGACGGCCGGGCGGCGGGCCCGTACCGGGCGACCGGGACGGCACGCACGAGCGGCACCGCGAGCGCCACCGGGCGCGGCGACACGGGAGGGTCCATGGACGAGCTGGAGCTGGTGAGACTGCACGAGGACGGGGAGCACCTCGTCCT
>JAQSXO010000158.1 GCA_029256625.1 Cellulosimicrobium sp.
GACACCGCTCTCGAGGAGCTGGCGCATGGTCACGACGGCCATGACACGTCCTTTCGCCGTGCGGCCCGGGATCCACCCGGTGCGCGCACGCTTCTGGCGGCCCCTCCCGGAGGACGGGCCGCGGTGCGGTTGTCGGTGACGACCCTCGTGGTCGCACCCCTGGCGTCACCCGTGCCGACGCCTGCGACGCACCGTTCGAGCAGGTGCGGGCAGGACCGACGCCGGACGCGGCCCCGCCCGGACCGGCGGAGCCGGGAGGATGGGCGAGGACGTGACGCGCGAAGTCGACCGGCTCCGCCCTCGGCCGAGGTGAGCACCTCGGGCCGGGCACGGCGAACGCGCCGGTCGCAGCGGCAAGTCTACCTGACGGCAGCGCCGACCACAGCCGCCGCTCCCGGGCGCCGCCGTCGGCCGTCGTCCACAGCCGCCGGCCCTCGTCCTCGGCCCGGGGCCCTCGTCGGGCACCCTGGCGCGATGGCCCATGACGGTACCCCCGCGACCACCCGACGACGTGCGCTCGCCCTCGCGCTGACCGCGCTCCTGCTCGTCCTGACCCCCACGGCGACCGCCTCTCCCGGCCGGCAGCCCGGCGACGCGTCCGCCGCCGGGTCCCCCGGCTGGGTGCCGCCGCTCGACCGTGCACCCGACGCGCCGGGCGTGCTCGCGCCGTTCGACCCGCCCCTGCACGACTGGCTGCCCGGCCACCGCGGAGTCGACCTTGCCGCGCAGGCCGGGGAGCTCGTCCTCTCCCCCGCGCCAGGGGTGGTCACGTTCGCCGGGCCCGTCGCGGGCCGCGACGTGGTCGTCGTCACGCACGACGACGGGCTGCGCACGTCGCTCGAGCCGGTGTCCGCCACGGCACCGCGGGGGACGCGCGTCGCCGCGGGGAGCGTCCTCGGGGTCGTCCAGGGGCCCGGGGACGGCGGCGCCGTCGCGAGCCACTGCGCCGGCACCTGCGTGCACTGGGGCGTCCGGCGGGGCGACCGCTACGTCGACCCGCTCGCGCTGCTCGGCGAGCGCCCGCCGATCGTGCTCCTCCCGCTCGGGGAGCCGTGACCGGAGCGCGGCGCGCGCTCAGGCGCGCGGGAAGGCCTGCTCGAACGAGCTGCGCAGCCGCTCGGCCGTCACGTGGGTGTAGCGCTGCGTCGTCGCGAGCGACGAGTGCCCGAGGATCTCCTGGACGCTGCGGAGGTCGGAGCCGCCGGCGAGCAGGTGGGTCGCGGCGCTGTGCCTCAGGTCGTGCGGCGCGACGTCGTCGACCCCGGCCAGCGCGGCGAGCCGGTGGACGACGTCGCGCACCTGCCGCTGCCCCCACCTGCCGCCCCGGTCCCCGACGAGGAGCGCCGCCCCCGAGCGCTCCGTCGCGAGCGCCGGACGACCCTCGTCGAGCCAGCGGGTCACGGCGCGCGCCGCCGGGACGCCGAACGGCACGACGCGCTCCTTGTCCCCCTTGCCGAGCACGCGGACGACGCGCTGCGAGAGGTCGACGTCGTCCACGTCGATCCCCGCGAGCTCGCCCACCCGGATCCCTGCCCCGTAGAGCAGCTCGGCCGCGGCCCACTCGCGCAGCCGGGCCGGGTCGCCCTCGCCCGCCGCCTCCCGGGCGGCGTCGAGGAGCCGTCCCGCGGCGTCGGCCGTGAGCACGGTCGGCAGGGTACGAGGGACGCGCGGGCTCGCGAGGCGTGCCGCGGGGTCCGCCGTGACGCGACCGGTCCGGCGCGCCCAGTCGAAGAACGCCCGTGCGGCGGCGCCGCGCCGCGCGAGCGTCGCGCGGGCCAGCCCGCGCTCCGACTGCTCGGTCAGCCAGGCGCGCAGGGCGGCCAGGTCCACGTCCCGCGGCGACGTCGCGCCGTGCCGGGCGGCATGGCCCAGGAGCGCCTCGACGTCGCTCGTGTACGCGCGCACCGTGTGCGCGGACGAGCCCTGCGCGACCTCGAGATACGTCCCGAAGTCCGCGAGCGCCGCGTCGAGCGCGGGCGGCAGGGCGTCGGGCCGATGCTCGTCGGGCGCGGCGGCGGCGGCGGGACGGGTCGAGCGGGTCACTCCCCCAGTCTCGCGCGCGCCACCGCACGACCGCGGGAGGCGCTCCGCGTCCGTGCCCGAGAGGCCTGCAGGGCTCCCTCCTCCGCGCGCCCTCGCCCCCCACCTTGGTCCACGCGACGCGCCCGCTCCGCGCGCGTTCCCCCGGGCTCCCGCTCAGGCCGGTCCTCGTCGTCTCCGCCCCGCACCGTGAGGCCGCCTGACCGGCCTCCTCACCCCGCGCGCACGCGCCGCCAACCGCCGGGCGTCCGCTCGGCGAGCCCTCGGATCTCGAGCCGGCCCAGGGCACCGACGGCCTCCGGGACGGCGAGCCCCGCCGACCGCGCGACCGCGTCCGTCGGCGCACCCGACCGCAGCGGCAGCGCGTCCCACGCCCGTGTCTCGACGGCGTCGAGCCCGTCGTACGCGGCGGCGCGAGGCGCCCTGCGCGTTCCCGCGACCGGCGCCGCCGGCGCTGCGTCCCGCGCCAGGGCCCCGGCCAGCTCTGCCACCTCGTCGGCGTCGGTGACGCACACGGCGGCGCCGTCACGCAGGAGCCGGTGGCAGCCGGTCGACGCCATGGACGTCACGGGCCCGGGCACCGCGCCGACCGGACGGGAGAGCTCGGCGGCGCGCACGGCGGTGCTCAGCGACCCCGACCGCCACGCCGCCTCGACGACGACCGTCGCGCCGGAGAACGCGGCGATGAGCCGGTTGCGCAGCAGGAAGCGCACCCTGCTGGGGACGGAACCGGGCGGCACCTCCGACACGACGGCCCCACCGTCCGCCATGACCGCGCGGAGGAGCTCGGTGTTCCCGACGGGGTAGAGCCGGTCGACGCCGCCCGCCAGGAACGCGACCGTCGGGGCTCCGGACACGACGGCCGCGCGGTGGGCCGCGGCGTCGATGCCGTAGGCGCCGCCGGAGACGACGGTGAACCCGCGTGCCGCGAGCCCGGACGCGATCTCCCCCGTCACGTGCCGCCCGTAGTCCGTGCAGGCACGCGCGCCGACCACCGCCACCGAGCGTGCGGCGAGCTCCGCGAGGCGGTCCGACCCCCGCACCCACAGCGCGAGCGGACGTGCCGTCCCGAGGTCGTCGAGGGTCGTCGGCCAGACCGCGTCCCCCGGGACGACGAGCGCACCGCCGAGCCGCTCGAGCACGCGGAGCTCGCGTCGCGGGTCGAGCCCCTCGAGCCGCGGCGCCCAGCGGGCGACGGAGCGCAGGAGCCGTGCCACCGGCCCGCTCCGGGCGTCGCGACCGGACGTGGGCGACGTGCCGTCGGTCGGCACGACGGCGGCCAGGCCCGCAGCCCGGAGCGGGTCGTCGCACCCCGCGCCGTCGTCGTCACGGTCGGCGAGCCCGACCAGCACCCGGCGAGCCTGCGCCGGGTCGTTCACCGCCTCGACGAGCCAGGCGAGCGCGGCCGGTGCACCGAGCTGCTCGACGAGCGCCACCGCGACCTCGTCACCCGGCTCCGCCAGGCGCGACCACGCGGCCCGCGCGAGCCGTTCGTCGGTGACGTCGAAGACCGGGCGCACCGGCGTCGTCGGTCCCTCCCGGCGCTCAGCCACGGTAGCCCCGGGTCCGGAGCGCGAGCCCCGCACCGACGTCGGCGCGCGTGGGCGCGGCGTGCCCGGCGAGGTCGGCGACGGTCCAGGCGAGCCGCAGGACGCGGTCCGCGCCGCGCAGGCTCAGCGTGCCGCGGTCGAGCGCGGTGTCGACGTCGGCGAGGAGCGCGGGGTCGGGCCCCAGCCGGTCGCGCAGCCAGGTGCCGGGCACCTCCGCGTTCGTCCGCCACGGGGTCCCGACGAGCCGCGCGGCCGCCGCCTCCCGGGCGGCGGCGACACGTCGCGCGACGGTGGCGCTCGACTCCGGCTGCGCGGCACCGGCGCGCTCGACCCGGGTGACGGGGCGGACCTCGACCTGGACGTCCACCCGGTCGAGGAGCGGACCGGACAGCCGGCCGAAGTAGCGGCGCTGCGCGACCGGCGAGCACGTGCACTCGAGGCCCTTGCCGACGCCCTTGCCGCACGGGCACGGGTTGGCGGCGAGGACGAGCTGGAAGCGCGCCGGGTAGCGCGCCGTCCCTCCGGCCCGGTGGATCACGAGCTCCCCGTGCTCGAGCGGCTGGCGCAGGGTCTGCAGCACGCGCGCCCCGAACTCGGGCGCCTCGTCCAGGAAGAGGACGCCGCGATGGGCGCGCGACGCGGCTCCGGGCCGGGGCAGGCCGCTGCCGCCCCCGACGATCGCCGCCGGGGTGGCCGTGTGGTGCGGGTCCTCGTACGGCGGCCGGCGCACGAGCCCGGCCCCCGGGTCGAACACCCCGGCCACCGAGTGGACGGCCGTCACCTCGACGGCCTCGCCCTCCGTGAGGTCGGGCAGGATCCCGGGCAGCCGCGACGCGAGCATCGTCTTGCCCGCGCCCGGGGCACCCACGAGCAGCAGGTGGTGGCCGCCCGCGGCCGCGACCTCGAGCGCGTGCCGCGCCTCGTCCTGGCCGACGACGTCGGCGAGGTCGCCCGGTCGCGGACGCTCCGCGGCCGGCCGCGGAGCCACGACGGGCGGCGCGACGCCGCCCGCGTCGTCGAGCGAGGCCCCGTGCAGCCGGGCGACGTCGGCGAGCGTCACCGCACCGACGACGTGGGCGCCGGGGACGAGCCGGGCCTCCTCGACGTCGGCCGCCGGCACGACGACGTCCGGGAACCCGGCCGCGACCGCCGCGGCCACCGCGGGCAGGACGCCGCGCACGGGCTGGAGGCGCCCGTCGAGACCGAGCTCGCCGAGGTGCACGACCGCTCCCACGGCCCCGGCGGGGACGACCTGGGCGCCGGCGAGCAGCGCGACCGCGATCGCCAGGTCGAAGCCCGTGCCGGACTTGGGGAGCGCCGCGGGAGAGAGGTTGATCGTGACCTTGCGCTGCGGCCACGCGATCCCCGACGACGTGACGGCGGCGCGGACGCGGTCCCGCGACTCGCTCAGCGCAGCGTCCGGGAGACCCACGAGCACGAACCCGGGCACCGAGGCCGCGAGGTGCGCCTGGACCTCGACGACGTGGCCCGACAGCCCGACGAGCGCGACGGCGCGCGTCGTCCCGAGCCCCATCAGGCGCTCACCCCGACCAGGTGCTCCACGTGCGCCGCGCCTGCGCGCGCCACGAGCACGGCGACGACGTCGATGCGGACCGACCGCGCGCGCACGTCGTGCGTCGCGAGCCACTCCCCCGTGAGCCGTCGCAGGCGACCGAGCTTCGCCGGGGTCACGGCCTGGGCCGGGTGGCCGAAGCCCGTCCCCCGGCGCGTCTTCACCTCGACGGCGACCAGCACGTCCCCGTCCAGCGCGACGACGTCGAGCTCGCCTCGCGTCCCGCGCCAGTTGCGGTCGAGCACGGTCCAGCCCGCCTCGACCAGGTGGGCCGCCGCCACCCGCTCCCCGTACCGCCCGACGGCGTCCTTCGCCCCCATGGGATCACCTCCGCAGGACACCCTGGGGGCGGGGCGCACCGGGCGCCAGCGACCTGCGCAGCCCTGTGGACGGGCCCCTCAGGCCGAAGGCCTGTGGACGGCCAGGGGCGTGGTCAGAGCTGGAGCTCCGCCTTGGCGAGCTCCTCGACGTTGACGTCCTTGAAGGTCACGACGCGGACCGACTTCACGAACCGCGCCGACCGGTACACGTCCCAGACCCAGGCGTCGGCCAGCCGCAGCTCGAAGTACACCTCGCCCGCGGCGGAACGCACCTGGAGGTCCACCTGGTTCGCCAGGTAGAAGCGGCGTTCGGTCTCCACCACGTACGAGAACAGGCCCACCACGTCGCGGTACTCGCGGTACAGCGCGAGCTCCATCTCGGTCTCGTAGTTCTCGAGGTCTTCGGCGCTCACGCCTCCATCATGGACCATCGAGGGCCGCGAGCCCGCCTCAGCTGGTCGCCAGGCCTGCGTCGGGATCGAGCTCGAGCACGTCGACGGGCGCCCCGTACGCCGGGACGTCGAGCGCCTCGTCGCCCCGCTCGGGCAGGCGCCAGGACCGGCGGTGCTGCGGCGTCGGGCCGTGCTCGCGCAGTGCCTCGACGTGGGCGGCCGCCCCGTACCCCTTGTTCTGGTCCCACCCGAACGCGGGGTACTGCCGCGCGAGGCTCGTCATGAGACCGTCGCGCTCGGTCTTGGCGAGGACGCTCGCCGCGGCCACCGAGGCGCACTGGAGGTCGGCCTTGACCAGGGTGCGCACGCGCGGGTCGACGAGCCGTTCGTCGTCGTGCGGGTCGAGGTCGAACGCCTCGAAGAGGTCGACCGCCGACGGACGGCTGAGCCAGTCGTGCTTGCCGTCCAGGAGGACGGCGTCGATGTCGCCGACCGTGCGCCGCGCCTGGGCGAGCGCCCGACGGCCGGCGAGGCGCAGCGCGCCGACGATGCCGTGCGCGTCGATCTCGGCGGGACCGGCGTGGCCGACGGCCCAGGCCACGCACCACGAGCGCGCGAGCGGCACGAGGGCTTCGCGCGCGGTCGCGGTGAGCAGCTTGGAGTCGGTGAGGCCCGGCGGGCACGGCTTCGTCGCGAGGTCGACGACCACGACGCCCACCGAGACCGGGCCGGCGAGCGCGCCACGACCGACCTCGTCCATGCCCGCGACGAGCCGCGCGCCGTCGCGCAGCATCGCGCGCTCCTGGCGCAGGTCCGGGCGGCGCCGCGCGGGGGCACGACGCACGCGCACGGGTGCAGCGGCCCCGGGGGCCGCGGACCCTGCGGGCGGGGCGACCGCGTCGAGCGTCACGGCTCCACCGCGGGCACGCCGGCGAACACGTCGCCGGGGTTGCGCAGCAGGCCGAGGTGGGACAGCGGCCAGACCTTGACGAAGGCCGTCCCGACCACGTTGCCCATCGGCACGAACCCGCCCCCGGGCTTGCCCGTGTTGTACCGGGAGTCCGCCGAGTTCTGACGGTTGTCGCCCATGACGAACAGCATGTCCTCGGGCACCGTCCGGTCGAACGGGTCCTGGCTGGGGACGGAGCCGGGCTTGATGTAGGTCTCGTCGATCGACACGCCGTTGACGCTCACGCGCCCCTCCGCGTCGCAGCAGACCACGTGGTCGCCCGGCGTCCCGATCACGCGCTTGATGAGGTGCTCGCCGGTGTCCTGCGGCAGCAGACCGATGAAGGTCAGCGCCGCACGCACCGCCTCCGACACCGGGCTCTCCTCCTGCGGCACCGGCGGCGGCAGCCACCCGCCCGGATCCTTGAACACCACGATGTCGCCGCGGTGCACGTCGAACGCGCCCGGCACGAGCCGGGACACCATCACCCGGTCGCCCTCGACCAGGGTGTCCTCCATCGACGCGCTCGGGATGAAGAACGCCTGCACGAGGAACGTCTTGATGAGCAGCGAGAGCACCAGCGCGCTGACCACGATGATCGCCGTCTCGCGCAGCAGCGACGACTTCCGCGCCGGGCGCTCCGTCCGGG
>JAQSXO010000159.1 GCA_029256625.1 Cellulosimicrobium sp.
CGCAGGTAGTTCATCGTGTTCTCGGCGAACGACTCGATCTCGACCGAGAGGTTGGCGCGCGCCTCCTCGAGGCTGCGAGCGACGGTCTCCTCGCTCTGGAGGACGCCCTCCGCCACGAGGTCGTCGCCCAGGTAGACCTTGCCGCCGTCGAGCCGCAGCTCGCGGCCCTCGGGGACGGCCATGATCGCCGGGCCGAGGTCGTCGACCAGGACGATCCCCGCCTCGACGAGGACGTCGGGGCCGAGGTTCGGGTAGCGCCCCGAGACGGACTTCGCGGCGTTGAGGACGGCGGACGGCTTGGCCGCGACAAGGGCGTCGGCGGCGACGCGGTCGATGTCGACATGGTCGATCACCGCGACGTCACCGGGCTGGAGCCGCTTGGTGAGCGCCTTGGTGCGCGCGTCGACCTTGGCCGGACCGAGCGTGCCGGACCCGGCCTCCGGCAGGGAGGCTTTGCGCAGAGTGAGTCTCATCGTGCCCTATCGTCCCACGACCGAGGACTCCAGAAGCTCCACCGCGTGGCGGCGGGCCGCGTCCGAGTCCTCCTGGCCGGAGAGCATCCGCGCGAGCTCGCGGACGCGCTCGTCCCCCGTGACCTCGCGCACACCGGTGACCGTGACGGCGGCGGCCGCGTCGGCGTCGTCGGGCCCCGCGCCCGAACCTGCGTCCGCCCCGGTGCCCGACGACTTCGTCACCACGAGCTGGACGTCGGCGAACGCCGCGACCTGCGCGAGGTGGGTGACGACGACGACCTGGGTGCGCCGCGCGAGCGACGCGAGCCGGCGCCCGACCTCGACCGCCGCCTTGCCACCGACCCCGGCGTCGACCTCGTCGAAGACGAACGTCGGGAGCACCTGGCCGGTGCCTTCCACGGCGGCAGTCGCGAGCGCGACCTCGATCGCGAGCATGACGCGCGAGAGCTCACCACCCGACGCGCCCTTGCCGAGCGGCCGGGCCGGCGCACCCGCGTGCGCGACGAGCGAGAAGGTCACGACGTCGACGCCCCACGGGCCGGGCTCGTCGGCCCGCTCGACGTCGACCACGAGGCTCGCACCGCCCATGGCCAGCCCGCGCAGCTCGTCGGTCACCGCGCTCGCGAGCTCGGCCGCGGCGCGCTCGCGCGAGGCCGTGACGGCCGTCCCGAGGCGGTCCAGCTCGGCGTCGAGCTCGTCGCGGCGCGCGATAGAGGCGTGGAGCCGCTCGCCGCCGTCGTCCAGGTCGAGCAGCCGAAGACCGGCGTCGCTCGCCCAGGCCAGCACGTCGTCGACCGTCTCGCCGTAGCTGCGCGTCAGCGTGCCGAGCTCGGCGAGGCGCGCGTGCGCCGTCTCGAGACCCGCGGGGTCGGCCGCGAGGTCCTCGACGTAGCCCGAGATCTCGGTCGCGACGTCGGCCAGCACGTAGCCGACCTCCGCGAGCCGCTCGGCCAGCCGCGCGAGCTGGGGGTCCGTCCCGGCCACCGACTCGAGCGCGCGCCGCGCCCGGTCGACCGACACGACCGCGTTCTCCTGCGGCTCCGCGGCCTCGTCCCCGGCGACGGCGTCGTGCGCGAGCTGGGCCGCGACCCGGAGCTCCTCGACGTTGCCGAGCCGCGCCACGAGCGCCGTCAGCTCGACGTCCTCGCCCGGCTGCGGCGCGACGCGCTCGACCTCCGCCAGCCCCAGGCGCAGCAGCTCCGCCTCCCGGGCCCGCTCACCGGCGCGCGTCTCGATGTCGTCGATCTCCGCCTGCAGCGCGGTCCGCTCCGTCCACGCGTCGCGGTACTGCGCCAGCAGCTCGGCGTGCGACGGCCCGGCGAACGCGTCGAGCGCGACGCGCTGCCTGCTCGCGGTCCGCAGCCGGAGCTGGTCCGACTGCCCGTGGACCGTGACGAGGTCGTCGGCGATCTCCGCGAGCACGCCCTGCGGGACGCTGCGGCCGCCGAGGTGCGCGCGCGAGCGGCCCTCGGCGGCGACCGTGCGCAGGATGACGACCGTGCCGTCGTCGTCCACCTGGCCGCCCGCGTCGTCGACCCGCTGCGCGACCGACGGCCGGTCGGTGACGCGCACGCGCCCCTCGACGACGGCGCTCGAGGCACCGGGGCGCACCGTCGCCGGGTCCGCCTTGCCGCCCATGAGCAGCCCGAGCCCGGTGAGCACCATGGTCTTGCCAGCGCCCGTCTCGCCCGTGATCACGGTCAGGCCCGCCCCGACCGGGACGCGGGCCGACCGGATCACGCCGAGGTTCTCGATCGCGATCTCCTCGAGCACGCTCACTCCTCCTCGTCCGTGACGTCCTGGTCCCCCGGCGTCCTGCCCGCGTCCGCGGCGGCCGCGGCGCGCTCCGCCGTCGTGCCCGCCGTCGCGGCGACGCTCGCCGCGCGCTCGCGCCACCCGACCACGGGCAGCGAGAACTTCGACACCAGACGGTCCGTGAACGGCGCCGTGCTGAGCCGCGCGAGGCGCAGGGGCGTGTCCGAGCGCCGCACCTCGACCCGCGAGCCGTTCGGCAGGTCGATGCGCCGCCGGCCGTCGCACGTGAGCACGCCCGACGACGCGGAGTCGGGCAGCACGTCGACCGTGATCGTCGAGCGCGGGCCCACGACGAGCGGGCGCGCGAAGAGCGCGTGGGCCGCGAGAGGCACGACGAGCACCGCGTCGACGTCCGGCCACATCACCGGGCCGCCCGCCGAGAACGCGTGCGCCGTCGACCCGGTCGCGGTCGCCGTGACCACGCCGTCGCACCCGAACGACGACAGCGGGCGGCCGTCGACCCCGAGCACGACCTCGATCATGCGCTCGCGCTGCGCCTTCTCGACCGTCGCCTCGTTGAGCGCCCAGCCCACGAGCGGCTCGGGCTCGCCGGGCAGGTACGCGCGCACCTCGACGATCGTGCGCTCCTCGACCGTGTAGTCGTACGCCGCGAGCCGCCCCACGGCGGCGCGCAGGTCCTCGCGCTCGCTCTCGGCGAGGAACCCCACGTGCCCGAGGTTCACGCCGAGCAAGGGCACCCCGGTCCCGTGCGTGAGCTCCGCGGCGCGCAGGATCGTGCCGTCCCCACCGAGGACCATGACGACCTCGGACTCGGAGACGCCCTCGCGCGCCCGCGTGCGCGCCATGTGGTCGCCGAAGGACTCCGCGAGGTCGTCGTCGTGCAGCGTCACGGTGAACCCGGCCCGCTCGAGCTCGGTCACCGCCTCGTGCAGCGCGACGACCGCCTCGGGGCGGCCGCCGTGGGTCACGATCAGCACGCGTCGCGTCACGGTGCTCCTCCTGTCAGGGGTCGGGCGGGCGTCGAGGCGTCGAGCGACGCCGCCGGTCCGGCGGACGTGTCCCGGGACACCAGGACCACGGGCGGCAGGCCGCCGTCGGTCGCGGGCTGCCACGCCACCGCCGTGGCGGCGGCGTCCTGCAGCGCCGCGTCCTCGGACGCGGCGCCGTCGGCACGGCCGGGATCCCCGGCCCGCAGCCACCAGAAGTACTCGCGGTTCCCGCTCGGTCCCGGCAGCGGGCTCGGCACCACGGCGAGCGGCCGCAGCCCCGCGACGGCGGCGTGCCGCGCCACCGCGGCGACCACCTCGACGTGGAGCGCCGGGTCGCGCACGACACCGCCGCTCCCGAGCCGCTCCCGCCCGACCTCGAACTGCGGCTTCACGAGGAGCAGGAGGTCCGCACCGGGGCCGACGACCCCCGCGACCGCGGGCAGCACCATCGCGAGCGAGATGAACGAGAGGTCGCCGACGACGAGGTCGGGCACCGCCCCGACGTGCTCGGGAGCCAGGTCACGGACGTTGAGCCCCTCGTGCACCACGACCCGCGGGTCGTCGCGCAGCGCCGGGACGAGCTGGTCGTGCCCGACGTCCACCGCCACGACCTCGCGCGCTCCCCGGCGGAGCAGGACGTCCGTGAAGCCGCCCGTCGACGCCCCGAGGTCGAGGCATCGCGAGCCGTCGACGACCGGCGGGCGGGGCGACGCGCCGGCGGGGCCGAGCGCGTCCAGCGCGTCGAGCACGCCGGCGAGCTTGAACGCGGCACGCGAGACGTAGCCCGGGTCCTCCGGGTCGAGCGCCACCTCGAGCAGGTCCTCCGGAACCACGACGGCCGAGGGCTTCGTCAGGACGGTCCCTGCCCGGGTCACCCGTCCGGCGGCTACGAGCTCGGCCGCCTGTCGGCGCGACCGCGCGAGCCCGCGCCGGACGAGCTCGCCGTCGAGGCGGGCCCCGGTGCGCTCGCCCACGCTCAGTCCTCCGTGCGGGCGAGCTCGGCGACCAGCGCGTCGTGCACGGCCTCCAGCACGCCCACGTGGTCGGCGGTCGCGAGCCCCTCCAGGCCCTCCAGGCCCCCGAGCGCGGCGTCGAGCGGGCTCCCGGCCGAGGAGGGTGCCACCTCTCCCCGACCGTCTGACGACGGCCCCGGCCGTCCGCCGGGAGGCGGGCCGGGCACCGGACGCAGCGGACCGTCCGTCATGTCCTGCCTCCTGTCTGCTGGGCTGCGGGGTGGTCGCCCGGTCGTGCCCGAGCATCGCGGACCACGCTACCGGTTGCGTCCCACGGACGGGCACGACCGTCGGCCTCGGCAGGGCGGCGCGTCGCGCCCGGTGGCGAGCGTGCTCAGTGCGTGCCGACGGGCAGGTCCGGGACGGTCGACGGGTCGACGGGGAGCCCGTCGTCCGCCGACGCCCACGCCGCCGCCGCGGCGACCCGGACCGTGTCGACCGTCGCGGTGCCGCGGACGTCGAGGCGCAGCGCGCCGTCGTCGACCCGCGCCGCGCTGTCGCCGCACGCCCACCACCCGTCCTCGGTGCGCGCGGGCTCCGGGTGCGGCTCGAGGAGGCTGCGCAGGTCCGCGCCCACGTAGTGCGGTCGCAGGTGCGGCTCGGCGAGGATCGTGTCCCGCGCCGTGCTCACCCCCGTGAGGACGTGCAGGCCGGGGTAGCCGCCGGCACGGGCGCCGGCGAGGTCCGTGTCGAGCCGGTCCCCGACGACGAGCGGGGCCCGCGAACCGGCGCGCTCGATCGCGAGCCGGTACATGGTCGGCGACGGCTTGCCCGCGCTGTCGGGATCGACGCCCGTGGCGGCGCGCACCGCGCCGACCAGGGAGCCGTTGCCCGGCGCGAACCCGCGCGCCGTCGGCAGCGACAGGTCGAGGTTGCTCGCGACGTGCCAGGCGCCGCGCTGGACCGCGTAGGCGGCCTCGGCGAGCTGCGCCCAGCCCAGCTCGGGCGCGAAGCCCTGCGCCACGGCGTCGGGCTCCTCGTCCGCCGACTCCACGAGGACGAAGCCCGCGTCGTGGACGGCCGTCACCAGGCCCGGACCGCCGACCACGAGGACGCGCGCGCCCGGCTCGAGCCGGGTCCGCAGGAGCGCGGCGGCCGCCTGCGCGGCCGTCATGACCTCGTCGGCAGTGGTGGGGATGTCGAGGCCCGTGAGCTGCTCGGCGACGGAGCCGGGCTCGCGCGACGCGTTGTTCGTGACGAACACGAGCCGCAGTCCGCGCGAGCGCGCCGTGGTCAGGCCCTCCGCCGCGTGCTCGATCGGCTCGTGCCCGCGGTACGCGACGCCGTCGAGGTCGACGAGCGCGAGGTCGTACCGGTCGGCCAGCGCGATGTCGCTCCCCAGCAGTCCCGCGCTCACCGCTCGTCCTCGTCCGACGGCGCGGGGGTCGGCTCCGCCTCGTCGTGCGCAGCGTCGGTCTCGTCGTCCTGTGCCGTGACCGCCACGTCGTCCGACGCCACGCCGTCCGGAACGTGCTCGGCGTCGGGCTCGACGGGCTCGGCGACAGGTTCGCCGTCCTCGTCGACCTCGTCCGTCAGGTCGTAGACCACGACGTCGTCGTCCTCGCCGAGCACCGCCGCGAGCAGGCTCGCGTCGATGCCCGCGAGGATCTCGGCGGCCTCCTCGGTCCGGCCCGCGACCTCGAGCACCGCCGCGCGGGCCTGCAGCACCCGAGCCCCGAGCTCGCCGCGAGTCCCGACCGCGGGCACCTGCTCGAGCGCGGCGAGCGCCGCGTCGAGCTCGCCGAGGTCGACGCGCGCGCCGCTCACGACGATCGCGAGCTCGGTGCGCCCGACCTCGTCGAGGGTCGCGGCCTCCTCCGACGCCGCGAGGGCGAGCGCGCGCTCCGGCCGGCCGAGCCCGCGCTCGCAGTCCGCCATGATCGGCAGGTGCTCGGACGACCCGTTGAGGCGTCGCACCGTGCGCAGCTCCCGCAGCGCCTCTGCGTACCGGCCGGTCGCGTACGCGGTCAGGCCGGCCGCCTCGCGCGCCACGTCGACCCGACCCGCGCGGCGTACGGCCGCCTGCGCGTGCTCGTACGCGAGCTCCGGGTCGGAGTCGATGAGGCGTCCGGCCATGACGAGGTGACGCCCGACGACCTCGGCCGTCTCCTTGCTCAGCGTTCGCAGCCGCCCTCGGGCCGCGCGGTCGAGCTGAGAGATCTGCACCTCGTCGGGGATCGCCGGCCCCGCCGGGTGTCGCGGCTCCGGGCGTCGGTCGAAGCCGTCCCGCTCGCGGCCCGCCCCCGCCCGCGGGGCATGCCCGCGGCGCTCCCCGCCCCGGCGGTCGTCGCGAGGGCCGAAGCCGTCCCGCCGCCGGTCGTCACGCGGACCCGACCCGTCCCGACGACGGTCGGCGGAGTCGCGGTCGTACCGACCGCGGTTGCTCTCCCCCGGACGCGTCGGGCGCTGGTACCCGTCTCCGCGCGTCCCCGACGCGCCCCGCCCGTCACGGGCAGGTGACCGGTCGTCGCGACGCCCGGCGCGGTCGTCGCGCCCCGCGCCGTACTCACGGCGGGGCGAACCCGAGCCCTCGCTGCGCGAGCTCCACGGACGACGCTCGTCCGGGCGTCCACCGTCACGACGTGCCCCGTCCCGACGATCGCCCTCGCGACGGTCACGGTCCGGCCGGTCGCCGGCACGACGCTCACGACCCGGGGCCCCGTCACGGTCGGGGCGACCGCCCTCCGAGCGCCCGCGAGCACCGTCGGGGCGACCCCGGAAGCCGCCGTCCTGACGTCCGCGGTAGTCGCCCGAGCCGCGGCGGGCGGCGTCCCCGCCGCCTCGACGACGGTCGCCGTCGCCAGAGGTCGAGCCGCCGGACTGGCCGCGACCGGCACCGCGCGTGTCGCGGGAAGGGCCCTGTCGACCGTCGCGATCGCGTCGTCCACCACGCTCTCCGCCCGACGACGGGCGGTCCGACTCGGACTCGTGGGAGGTGTCGTTCACCAGGGTTACCTCTCGTTGTGGAGTTTGCGCAGGCCATCCTCCCACGTCGGCTCCGACGTCACACGGGACGGAACGGGTGGGGAGTCCTGCGGCGCGACGTCGGCGCAGCGCCCCTGAGGAGGGCTGGCTGCGCGAAGGTCTGGAAATGCCGAAGGCCCACCCCGTGTGGGGTGGGCCTTCGGTGAAGGGTTGTCCGGCGGCGTCCTACTCTCCCACCCCGTCTCCAGGGCAGTACCATCGGCGCTGAAGGGCTTAGCTTCCGGG
>JAQSXO010000160.1 GCA_029256625.1 Cellulosimicrobium sp.
GGCAGGATCGAGCGGACGAGGTGCTGGCGGTACCCCATGCGGCCGGTCACGCCGTTCATCGCGATCCGCAGGGTTCGGGTGGTGGTCATCGATCGGCTCCGTCGTCGGTCGGGCGCCCGGCGGCCTGCCGAACGCGGAATGCGCTTTCCGCGAGCGTAGGGGAACCGTTTTCCCGCGTCAACAGGGATCAGAGCCGGGGCGTGGACTCGCGGAGCACGACCTCGCCGCGGACCTCGACCCGCCGAGGCTCGGAGTCGTCGTCGGGCGGCGCGAGCGCCAGCGCGAGGGCCTGCTCCCCGACCCCCGTGAGCGGGATGCGCACCGTCGTGAGGGCGGGCGTGACGTCGCGCAGCGTCACGATGTCGTCGAAGCCCGCCACGGCGACGTCCTCGGGGACGCGCAGCCCCGCTTCGCGCGCCGCGGCCATCGCCCCGACGGCCATGACGTCGTTCACCGCGAAGACGGCGACGGGCGGGGTGCCCGCGTCGGGGCGACCTGGCCCCAGGCGGTCGAGCAGCTCGCGCATCCCGCCGTGGCCGCCGTCGCGCGTGAACGCGCACTCGACGACCGCCTCCGCGGCGACGGGCGAGCCGAGGGCGGCCAGCGCCTCGGTGAAGCCGCGCGCCCGGTCGAGCGCGGTGCGGTGGCCCGCCGGGCCCGCGAGCACGCCGAACGCGCGGTAGCCCAGGCCGTGCAGCGCCCGCGCGAGGTCCGCGGCGCCGTCGGCGTTGGCGATCTCGACGGCGGGCAGGTCACCGAGCGGCTGGCCCACGAGCGAGACCCCGCCACCCGACGCCCGGTAGCGCTCGAGCGCCGTCCGCAGCGCGCCGTCGGCGTCCTCCGCGAGCCGCCCGCCGCCCAGCACGACGGCCCGCGCCCGCTGGCGGTCCATGAGCTCGACGAACGCGCGCTCCCGCTCGGGCGAGTGCCGCGTGCTCGTGAGCGTGACGATGAGCCCGTCCCGGTCGGCCGCGTCGGCGACCCCCGCCGCGAGGGAGGAGAAGTACGGGTCCGCGATGTCGTGCACCACGAGGCCCACGCTCGTCGTGCGGCCGCGCGCCATGGCCTGCGCGCTCGGGTCCGGCGAGTAGCCGAGCCGGCGGGCCGACGCGAGCACCCGCTCGCGGAGGTCGGGGCGCACCGTGCGGTTCGCGCTCCCGTTGATCGCGCGGGAGGCGGTCGCGAGGGAGACGCCGGCGTCGCGCGCGACCTCGCTCAGAGTGGGTCCGGGCACGGACCCAGGCTAGCGGGACCGCTCCCGCAGCCCGGGTGGGCCGCGCCCGGAGCGGTTACGTTCGACGAGACCGCCACCCACCGCACGGCCGACGAGCCGCAGGAGGAACCCCATGACGTCTCACGGCGCAGCACCCACGCCCGGCACGACGGCGCTCCTCGCCCGGGCGCTCGCGCTCGGCGTGGCCGCGGGGTCGCGCAGCAGCCTCGGCGCCGCGGCGCCGGTGCTCGGGGGGTGGGTCGGGGGCGGGTCGCGCGGCGGGTCCGGCGGGCCCGGCCTGCTCGCGCGGGCCGGGGCCGTCGCCGGGGTCGTGGGCGAGATGGTCGGCGACAAGCTGCCGCGGACGCCGAGCCGCCTCGACCCGCCCGGGCCGGTGTTCCGGCTCGGGAGCGGTGCCGCCGGAGGGTTCCTCCTGGCCCGGCACCGCACGGGCCCCGCGGGCGTGGTCGCCGCCGCGGTGGCCGGCGCCGCGGGCGCGGCCGTCGGGACGTGGGGTGGCGCGGCCTGGCGACGCCTCGCCGTCGGGTCACGCCCCGACTGGCCGGGCGCGGTCGCGGAAGACGTCGTCGCGCTCACCCTCGCGGCGCTGGCCGTGCGGCGCTGACGACCCGCCGAACCCGGGGTCGTCGGGCACGGCCGGGCCCCGGTGACCCGAGAACCCGGGTTCGGCGCGACGGAGAACGTGCGTCGTCGCTCAGGCGTTCGGGACGCTCGTCACCGTGGTGAGGAGGAACGCCGAGTCCTCGAGCGCGCCCACGGCGTGGCGCTCGTGCGTGAGGACCCGCAGCTCGCCCGCGCCCAGCTCGACGTCGCCCTCGCCGAGCGCGGTGACGCGGACGCGTCCGCGCAGCACCTGGATCGACGCGGCGGGGGGCGAGTTGTGCTCACCGAGCTCGACGCCCGCGCGCAGCGCGAGGATCGTCTGACGCAGGGGGCCGTCGTGCAGCACGACCTCGGCGCTGCGCCCGTTCGGCGCGGTGCGGGCGTGGGTGAGGTGGGCGTCGGTGAGAAGGTCGACGTTCGTCATCGGGGCTCCGACCTGTCGGGGAGCTCCATCATGCCGCGCCCGGCGACGCGGTGCCCGTCCCGTTCCCGCGCGGGATCACGTCTGGGGCGGTAGCCGCGGCGTCTGGTGGTGATTCCTGGCGGCGTCGGGAAGAGTGACGGGCATGCAGGTCGTCTCCGGGTTCTTCATCGGTCTCGTCGGCATCGTCTTCACGGTCGTCATGCTCCTGCTCCTCGCGGCGACGGCGCGGCGCGTCATGGGGGCGTCGGTCGGCTGGATCCGCTCCGCCGTGGTGGCGTTCGCCATGCTCTCCGTCGCGTCGTGGGTGCTCACCAACGGCCTGCTCGACGCCGGCTGGTCGCGCGCGGACGGGACGCTCACCGTCGCGCCCGGCGTCGCGCTCGTCGCGGTCGTCCTCGCGTTCGCGTGGGCGTTCGTGCTGGGGCTGTGCGTGCTGCTCGTGCTCGAGCTGCTCGTCCCCACGGGTTCGGTGCCGGGGCCGTGGCGCGCGCTGCGCGGCCTGCGGCAGGGGCGTCGCGAGACCCGGCGGTACGCGCAGATCCTCGCGATCGGCGTCCGGCACGGCCTCGGCGGGGCGCTCACGCGCGGGGCGCGGCAGCCCGACGGGTCGCGCCTGTCGCGCACCGACCAGCGCCGGCAGGCCGCCGCGTTCCGCGACGCCCTGAGCGACGCGGGCGTGACGTTCGTGAAGTTCGGCCAGGTCCTCTCGACCCGGCGCGACCTGCTCCCCGCCGCGTTCGCCGACGCGCTCGCCACGCTCCAGAGCGAGGTCCCGCCCGCGCCCTGGCCGCAGGTCGAGACCGCCGTCGCGGGCGCGCTCGGGCGCCCGATCGACGAGGCGTTCGCCGAGTTCTCGCCCGAGCCGCTCGCGTCGGCGTCGGTCGGGCAGGTGCACGCGGCCCGCCTGCTCGACGGGCGGGACGTCGTGGTCAAGGTCCAGCGCCCCGGCGCGCGGGCGCAGGTCGAGACGGACCTGGCGATCCTCGGGCGGCTCGCGCGCCGCATCGAGCGCGACACCGCGTGGGGGAGGTCGCTCGGCGTCGTCGACCTCGCCGACGGCTTCGCCGCGTCGCTGCGCGAGGAGCTCGACTACACGGTCGAGCTCGAGAACACGCTCGCGCTGCGCGCGGCGCTCGCGCGGGGTGCGGCGTCGGACGACGGCGGGGACGCCCCGGGTGCGAGGCCGCGCGTCCGCGTCCCCGAGGTCTACCCCGAGCTCTCCGGCACGACCCTGCTCGTCATGGAACGGCTCGACGGCGTCCCCGTCGGCCGCGCCGCGGACGTGCTCGCGGGCCTGGACGACGCCGTGCGCGCCGACCTCGCGTCGCGCCTCCTCACCGCGACGCTCGAGCAGGTGCTCGTCGCGGGCACGTTCCACGCCGACCTGCACCCCGGCAACGTGCTCGTCACCGACGACGGCCGGCTCGGCCTCCTCGACATGGGCTCCGTCGGGAGGCTCGGCGAGCCCGAGCGCCTGGCGCTCGCGGCCGTGCTGCTCGCGGTCGACGCCGACGACGCCGTCGCCGCGACCGACGCGCTGCTCGAGCTGCTCGACGCCCCGGCCGACCTCGACGTGCGCCGCCTGGAGCGCGCCGTCGGGCAGGTGATCGTGCGGTTCCGCGGCGCCAGCGCGAGCGGCGCGATGTTCACCGCGCTGTTCCGGCTCGTCACCGACGCGGGGCTCGCCGTGCCGTCGCAGGTCGCCGCCGCGTTCCGCACGTTCACGTCGCTCGAGGGGACGCTGCGCCTCATCGACCCCGCGTTCGACCTCGTCGCCGGGGCCCGCGCGACCGCACAGCCGCTCGTGCGCCGCGTCGTCACGCCGGAGGGCCTGCGCGAGCGCGCGACGAGCCTCTTCCTCGGCCTCGCACCCGAGCTCGAACGGCTCCCGCGCCGGCTCGCCAAGATCACGAGCGACGTCGAGGCCGGGCGGCTCACCGTCAACGTCCGGTCGTTCGCCCACCCCGACGACCGCGCGTTCGTCACCGGCCTCGTGCAGCAGGTCGTGTCCACCGTCATCGCCGCCGCGGCCGTCGTGGCGGCGGTCGTGCTGGTCTCCGCGGACTCCGGCCCGGAGCTCGTCGAGGGCCTGCGCCTCTTCGCCGTCCTCGGCGCGGCGCTGGGGTTCGTCGGGACCGTGCTCGCCGTCCGCGTCCTCGTCTTCGCCTTCCGCGGGACGGCCCCGGGAGGCGGCCCGACGCGCTGACCTGGCGGACGTCTTCGGCGCCCCGGGACGGGAAGGTGGTCCCCGCCCCCGCCCTGTCGCCCCGACCGGCCTCGGTCGCGGCGACGTCCAGGGCTCACCTTCTGCGCTGCCTCGTGCATGGGTGCAGAGCGCCGCCGGGACCCGCCAGCAGAGGTGATGGCGGCGCGGCCCCCTCCGGTCCAGGGCGTCGTCGATCGGCGCGGTTCGACTCCTCGACGAGCGCGTGGTGAAGCCGGTCGACGTCAGACTGGTCCGCCCAGACGTCGGGCAAGCTCGGGCACGCCGTCTCCTGACAGCTCGACCAGGTGCGCCGAGCGTCCGCCCATCGCCATGACCAGAGCGAGCAACGGCCCCCGGACGAGGGGCCCGGAGCCGTGGCGGAATTCCGTATCGGTCGCGACGAGGGTCAGCCCTCGCACGAGGGACCTGCTGTTCACCGCGAAGTCGCGCGTGGCGAAGAAGCGGGCGACGACGAGCAGACCATCCGGGTCGTAGGAGTGGTTCAGGCCCAGCGGGCGGCGGACGTCCTCAGCGTGGACGACGAGCTCGCCGAGCCCGCCGGGGCTGTTGGCGAACGGTAGCGCGATGGTGCCCACCCTGCGGAACCGATCGAGGGTCTCTTCCGGTGTGCCGCCGCGGAAGGTCTCCAGCTGACGACGGTTGTGCAGGTCCGCGTCGAACCGAGCCTGCGCCATGCTGCGGAGCCAGGCCGACATGTTCGTCGTGGCGGCCGCACCGAGGTGCGCGACGACCTCCTCGGCGTCCCACTCCGAGCACAGCGTGGGTGTTCGCCACTGCTGCGGCGCGAGGCCCTGCAGCTGCTCGACGAACGCCGCACGCTCCCGAGCCTGGATCTGAGAAAGTCGCTGCGTCACTGCCAGGAGGGTAGCCGGACTCCGCTCCCGGGACAGGATCCTTGCCCCGTGCTCGTGGCGTCGTGGTTAGGACTCGTGCGCGCCCGAGGGGTGGGTCGCGTCCGGGGGCCGCACGACGATGACCGGGCAGTGCGCGTACTCGACGGCGTGCCGGCTGACCGACCCGAGCAGCAGGCGGTCGAACCCGCCGACGCCGCGGTTGCCGAGCACGAGCCGCTCCGCGTGCGACGACGCCTCGATGATCCCCTTCGCGGCGTGCACGTGCTTCACGCTGCGCACCAGGCGGTCGTCGGGCAGGTCGACCCCCGCGGCCTCGAGCGCGGCGTCGAGCTTCTGCGTGGCGAACTTCTCGTAGTCGTCGATCGGGGGCGTCCATCCCCACGAGTCGGGCAGCGGCGCGAGCGACACGATCTGCCAGCAGAACAGGGCCTCGAGCGTCGCGCCCGTGCGCCGCGCGACGTCCGCGCCGTGCCGCAGCGCCTGGACCGACGTCGACGAACCGTCGACGCCGACCACGACGGGCCGCGCGTGGTCGTGGCGCGCGTCGGGCGTGCCGCGCACCACGGTCACGGGGACGGTCGCGTGCTGCACGACGGCGGTCGGGACCGACCCGAGGACCATCCGCCCCAGGCGTCCCCGGCCGCAGCGCCCGACGACGAGCAGGTCGGCGTCGGCGTCGTCGCCCGGTTCGGGTCGCACGTCGTCCTGGACGGGCTGGGTCGTCCCTGGCTGGGCGAGGGCGAGCAGGACCGCCGCGGGACTGCCGCGCTCGGCCAGTGCCGTGGCCGTCACCGCGTCCGGGCCGAGGCCCGTGCGGGCGCGCGCGGCGTCCAGCCACTCCTGGACCAGCGTCCGCTTCTCGTCTGCCGCCGCATCCGGGCCATCGCCAGGCCCCTGCCGCGACTCGAACGCGAGCGCGGCCGTGAGCGGCACGCCCCGGGCCGCCGCCTCGCGCAGCGCCCAGTCGAGCGCGCCGCCGGACTCCTCCGACCCGTCCACACCGACGATCACGCCGCGCATCCCGCCACCTCCGCCCGGTCGGCCGACCGCGTGCGCCGTCGGCGTGCTGCCCCGGCGCCGTCGCCCGGCACCGGTGGTGACACGACCCTAGGCCGCGAGGCCGCGCTCCGCCCGGGACGCCGGTCCCGGACCGACGGACGAGGGTCACCGGATGCTCGCCGAACCCGGGTTCGTGGTCCCTGCCGACGGCGGACCCACCCATATCCCCGGGTTCGGCGGCGTGGGCGACCGCAACCCCGGGTTGGGCGTCAGAACCTGGGCTCGGGCTCGTCCTGGAGGATGTTGCGCAGCGGGCGGGTCACGACGTCCACGCGCGCGAGCAGGTCCGACGGGCCCGAGATGACGAGCGCACGGTCGTCCAGCGGGACGTACACGGCCGCGTGCTCCCGCACGGTGACGTGCAGGCAGGCCTGGGGCTCGCCGTCGACCACGAACGTGGTGCGCGTGACCGGCGCGACGTCGACCTCCTCGACGATGGCACGCATCGCGGCGCGGTACTCCTGGTAGGAGTCGAGGAAGTCGTCGTCGCCCGGGTTGTCGGAGTGCAGCGGCGCGGCGAGCGCCCCGCTGAGCGCGGTGCGGACGATGTCCTCCGCCTGCTCGTCGTGGGCCGCCAGGACGCGCAGCGTCTCGACGTCGAGCGTCTCGCCCGTGAACGACACGTAGGAGCGCAGGAACCGCTCCTCCGCGGGGTCGTGCGCGCCGTGCCCGGCCCCCGTGAGCGTCTCCTCGTCGAGGTCGAGGCCCCAGGTCAGCGGGTCGTCCACCTCGGCGACGACGCCGTGGAACCGGGCCACGACCTGCTCCCACGTCGCGGGCGCGCTCGCGGGGCGCGCGTCCCGCTCGTCGGCTCCCGGCGCGGTCGGGTCCTCGGGCTGCTGGTCCGGCTGGTGCATCGCTCTCGCCACCCTTCTGGCCGTCCGTGCGGGGCGCACTCCCGAGCCTGCACGGGGCACGCGTCGCGGTCAACGCGCCGCGCGCGTGTCGGGCCGGGTGATCTGCGCACGACGGCGTCCCGCGCGCTCGCAGGTCACGGCCCGACCCCTCTTTCACGCCCCTGGCGAACAACGGCATACGGAGGGGGTG
>JAQSXO010000161.1 GCA_029256625.1 Cellulosimicrobium sp.
TGGAGGCCCCGCGATGACCCACCAGACCCGCATCCTCGTCGTGGACAACTACGACTCGTTCGTCTACACGATCGTCGGCTACCTCGACCAGCTCGGCGCGAAGACGGTCGTCGTGCGCAACGACGCCGTGCCCGAGCCCGACGCCGAGGGCCGGTTCCACGACGCCGACGGCACCGTGTTCGACGGCGTCCTCGTCTCCCCCGGGCCGGGCACCCCGAAGGAGGCGGGCCAGAGCGAGCAGGTCATCCGCGCGTGCGCGTCCTCGCGCACGCCGATGCTCGGCGTGTGCCTGGGCCACCAGGCGCTCGCCGAGGTGTACGGCGCGACGGTCACGCACGCTCCCGAGCTCATGCACGGCAAGACGAGCCTCGTCGAGCACGAGGGCGAGGGCGTCCTGGCCGGGCTCCCCGCGCCGTTCACCGCGACGCGCTACCACTCGCTCGCCGTCGTGAGCGATACCGTGCCCGCGGAGCTCGAGGTGACCGCGTCGACCGCCGGCGGCGTCATCATGGGCCTCCAGCACAAGGACCTGCCCCTGCACGGCGTCCAGTTCCACCCCGAGTCGGTGCTCACCGAGGGCGGCCACCGCCTCCTCGCGAACTGGCTCCAGGCGTGCGGGCTCGACGGCGCCGTCGAGCGTTCCGCGGGCATGGCTCCGCTCGTCCGGCAGTAGCCGATCGCGACCGTCGGCGCGCTACGGGCTCAGGACCGCTGCACCTCCCGCTGACATTGCCCCCGCTGCACGACGACGGGCCCCCATCTCGCGAGAGGTGGGGGCCCGTCCGTCAGGGAGCGCCGGGCGGCGGGTCAGCCGTCGTTGCCGCCGCCGTTGCCGCCGCCGTTGCCGGGGCCACCGCCGTTGTCGCCGCCGGTCGACGGGCCGGGGCCGGTCGAGACGATGAGCGAGACCTGGCTACCGACCTCCAGCTCCGTGCCGGCCCGGGGGTCGGAGCCGATGACGACGCCCGCGGGGTACTGGTCGGACTCCTGGGTCTGCCGCGTCCCGGGAACGAGTCCGGCTCCCCCCAGCGCCTCGAGCGCCTGCTGCTCGGTCATCCCGGCGAGGTTGTTCGGGACGTTCGTGGTCTCGGCGGCACGCGGGACCGCGACGTCGATGGTCACCTCCGAGCCCTGCGGCACGCTGCCCGCGTTGGGGCGCTGCGCGACGACCTGGCCCTCGGGCTCGTCGGACTCCACCTCGTTCACGACCGGCTTGAGGCCGAGGTCGGTGATCTTCTGCTCGGCGGTCTCGCGCTGGTCGCCCACGAGCTCGGGGAGGGCGACGAGGCCCGACGAGACGAAGATGGCCACTGAGGACCCCGCGGGCACGGACTGGCCGGCCGACGGCTCGCTCCGCGTCACGGCGTCCTTCGCGACGTCCTTGGAGTCCTCCGAGCCGCCGGACGTGACGGTCAGGCCCTGTCCCTCGAGGATCTGGCGCGCCTCGTCCTGGGTCTTGCCCTTGACGTCCTGGATCACCACGGCGTCGGGCCCGGCCGAGAAGAAGGCCGTGACCGTCGAGCCGAGGTCGGCCTCGGTGCCACCCGCGGGGTCGGTCTTCGTGAACGTCCCCTCGGCCTCGGTCGACTCCTGGTCGATCGCCTGGGCGTACTCGAAGCCCGCGTCGGTGATCGTCTTCTCGGCCTCCTCGGGCGTGACGCCCGCGGACAGGGTCGGGACCGGCGCGGTCGTCGGTTCCTCCTCGCCCTGGCCGTTGATGACGAGCATCGTGACGATCGCGGCGAGAGCGAGCACGCCGATCGCGATGAGCGTCCACATGAGGCCCTTGCGGCTCTTGGGCTCGTCCTCGTCCTCCCCCGGCACCTCGTCCCCGGGCGGGACCGCCGGCGCCACGCTCGTCGCCCACGGGTTCGGGGCGGCGGCCGCGGGGGCCATGACCTGGGTGGCGGACTCCACCATCGTGGGCTGGAGGTCGGCGGCCGCGGCAGCGGCTCCGAGGCCGGCCGCGGCGGCCGCGACCCCGAGCGAGGGAGCGGTGATCGCCCCGCCGCGGACGGCGTTCTCCAGGTCGGCGCGGAACTCCGCGGCGTTCGAGTAGCGCGCCGTGCGGTCCTTGGCGAGCGCCTTGAGCGTGATGCGGTCCAGGACCTCGGGCACGTCGGGCGCGACGGCGCTCGGCGTCGCCGGGGCCTCGCGCACGTGCTGGTAGGCCACCGCGACGGGAGAGTCGCCGATGAACGGCGGCCGGCCGGTGAGCAGCTCGTAGAGCAGGCAGCCGGTGGAGTAGAGGTCGGAGCGCGCGTCGACGGTCTCGCCGCGCGCCTGCTCCGGCGAGAGGTACTGCGCCGTACCGATGACGGCCTGCGTCTGCGTCATGGTCGCGGCGGAGTCGGCGACCGCGCGCGCGATGCCGAAGTCCATGACCTTGACCGCGCCCGTGGGCGTGATCATGACGTTCGCGGGCTTGATGTCGCGGTGGACGATCCCGGCGTGGTGCGAGTACTCGAGCGCCGCGAGCACGCCCGCGGTGATCTCGACGGCCTCGTCGATCGGCACGGCCTGGCCGTCGCGGAGGATGTCGCGGACCGTGTGGCCCTCGACGTACTCCATGACGATGAACGGGACGTGCACCGAGTTGCCGGTGGCGTCGCTGTGCACGTCCTCGCCCGTGTCGTACACCGCGACGATCGCGGGGTGGTTGAGGGACGCCGCGGCCTGGGCCTCGCGCCGGAAGCGGGCGAGGAACGACGGGTCGCGCGCGAGGTCGGAGCGCAGGATCTTGATCGCGACGGTACGACCGAGGCGGTTGTCGTGCCCGATGTGCACCTCGGCCATGCCACCACGGCCGATGAGCTCACCGACCTGGTAGCGCCCGGCAAGCACTCGGGGAGCGTTGTCCACCACTCATTCGTCCTTCGGTGTCGTCGGAGCCGCGGGCGCGTCCGCGCGCGGCACATCTGGCGCAATCATCCCACTGGAGGGCGCCCGGGAGAGCCGGGAACACAACGATGTCGTCACGATGTCACCCGTCCGGTCGCGGCCGGGGAGTCCGTCGCGGCGGCGTCGGGGACCGTCTCGACGACGGCCGCGGGGGCTGCGTCGCCGTCGGCCGCGTCCCGGTCGCCCAAGGAGGCGATGGTGGCGACGACCAGGACGAGGAGCAGGCCGAGCAGGGCCACCAGGGGCCACGTGAGGCCGTTCGGCAGGCCGCCCAGGCGCCGTCCTGTCGTCGTGGACGTGCGGCGCCCGGACGCCGACCGCGACGGCGCAGCCTGCGACTGGCGGCGCGCCTCCGCGCGTGTCGAGGGTGCGGCGGGCGGGGCTCCGGCGGGGCTCGCGCCGCCCCCGGGCCGGGTGCCGCCGCGGGCCGGCTGCGGGCGGCGGGACGCCCGGGTGCCGCCGTGCATCTCGCGACGCGGCGGGTAGGTGCGGGGACCGGCCGGGTCGTCGCCGGCCGCCGCGGGTACGGGACGCTCCCACGGGAGGGCGGGACCGAAGGTCGGCGGCGGGTCGGACGCCGGCGGTGCGGATGTCCGACCGGCAGGGTCGGCGACCGGCTCGTCGGCGTGCTCCGCGACGTGGGCGGCCTCACGGGGCTCCGGGGCGACCCAGGGCGTCGACGGGTCCGCCGCGTGCGGGTCCCGCACGGCGGCCGGGATGACGAGCGGCGTGATGACGGGCGCGGGATCGGGCTCGGGGACCGGCGGCACGTCGTCGGCCGCCGCGCGGGCGCGCCGGGCGCGCCGCGTGTTGGCGGGCGCGCCGCCACGGGCGGACCACGGGTCGGCCGCGAGACGGGCCTGGATCTCCTCGAAGACCCGCGCGAGCGCGTCGGCCGGGTGCGGCCGCGCGAGCGGGTCCTTGGCGAGCATGACCATGACGAGCTCGGCGAGCTCCGGGTCGACGGACGACGGGAGCGGCGGGACCGGCTCGTTGACGTGCGCGACGGCGATGTCGACCGGGGTCGACCCGGTGAACGGCCGGTTCCCCACGATCGACTCGTACGCGACGATGCCCAGCGCGTAGATGTCGGACGCCCCGGTGGCCGCCTGCCCGACGGCCTGCTCGGGCGAGAGGTACTGGGCCGTGCCCATGACCATGCCGGTCGCCGTCATCGGGACCTGGTTGGCGGCGAGCGACACCCCGAAGTCGGTGATCTTCACCGTGCCCGAGCGGTCGATGAGGATGTTGCCCGGCTTGACGTCGCGGTGCACGACGCCGGACAGGTGGGCGGCGTGGAGGCCGCGCGCCGTCTGCGCGAGGATCGGCATGAGCCGCGCGGGCGGGAGCACGGGCTCGCGCTCGAGCAGGTCCGCCATGGGCTCGCCGACCACGAGCTCCATGACCAGGTACCCGGAGCCGTTCACCTCGCCGTAGTCGTACATCTGGGCGATGTTGGGGTGCGAGAGCGCGGCGCTGTTGCGGGCCTCGGTGCGCAGGCGGTTGAGGAAGTCCTCGTTCCCCGCGTACTCGGTCCGCAGGACCTTGACGGCCACCTCGCGCCCGAGCGCGTCATCGGCCGCGACCCACACCTCGCCCATGCCGCCGACGGCGATGCGCCGCACCAGGCGGTAGCGGTTGCCGAGCGTCAGCCCCCTCACGGGCTTCATCCGTTCAACACCGCCTCCATGACGGCGCGCGCGATCGGCGCGGCGATCGCCCCGCCCGTCGCCTCGCTGCCCATCGAGCCACCGTTCTCGACGATGACCGCGACCGCGACCTGCGGGTCGTCCGCGGGCGCGAAGCTCGTGAACCACGCGTGCGGAGCGGCCTCGCCGCCCGTCTCGGCGGTCCCGGTCTTCCCGGCGACCTGCACGCCCGGGATCTGCGCCGCCTTCCCGGAGCCGTTCTCGACGACGCCGAGCATCATCTGCGTGAGCTGGTCGGCCGTCGAGGGCGACACCGACGTCCGCAGGCGGCGCGGCTCGGACTGGCGGACGACGTCGAGGTCGGGGTTGCGGATCGTCTCGACCGTGTACGGGGCCATCTGCACGCCGTCGTTCGCGATCGCGGCGGCGACCATCGCCATCTGGAGCGGCGTGACCTTGACCTCGCCCTGCCCGATGCCCGCGCGCGCGATCCCGGCGGCGTCCGCGCCGGGGGTGCCCTCGGCGGGGAACTGGCTGGGAGTGACGTCCATCGGGATCTCGAGCGGGGCGTCGAAGCCGAAGTCCTCGGCCTGGTCCCGCATCGCGTCCTCCCCGAGCGTCATGGCCAGGTCGCCGAAGGCCGTGTTGCACGAGATGCGGAGGGCGTCCGCGAGGGTCATCTCGCCCGTGGGCGAGCAGCGCGTCCCGCCGAAGTTCTTCATCGTCTGCGTCGACTGCGGGTACGTCAGCTCGTCCGGGGCCGGGATCACGGTCTCG
This sequence comes from Cellulosimicrobium sp., assembly GCA_029256625.1. Taxonomy (GTDB): domain Bacteria; phylum Actinomycetota; class Actinomycetes; order Actinomycetales; family Cellulomonadaceae; genus Cellulosimicrobium. Next base: position 5,328 of record JAQSXO010000161.1, read on the forward strand.
GACGTGTACTGCCCGCTCTCGAGCGCAGCGGCCGACGTGACGATCTTGAACGTCGAGCCCGGGGGGTACGTGTTGCCGCGGATGGCCCGGTTCGACATCGGGTTGCCCTCGGCGTTGAGGAGCTCCTGGTACCGGTCGCGCGCCGCGGCCGTGTCGTGCGTCGCGAGCTCGTTGGGGTCGTAGCTCGGCTTGGACACGAGCGCGAGGACGCGCCCGGTCTTCGGCTCGATCGCGACGACGGCGCCGCGCTGGTCCCCCAGGGCGTCCCAGGCGGCCTGCTGCGCCGCGGGGTCGATGGTCAGCTCGACGGACGCGCCCTGGGGCTGCTTGCCGGTGAACAGGGCGCTCAGGCGGTCGAGCCACAGCGAGCTCGCCTCGCCGTTGAGGTAGTCGTTCTCCTTGTCCTCGATCTCCGTGCGCCCGTTGGTGAGCGAGAGGAACCCGGAGACGGGCGCGTAGATCGGGCCGTTGGAGTACTGCCGCTGGAAGCCGAACGCATCGTCGACCGGGGTCGAGGACGCGATGGCGTCGCCCGCGACGACGATCGGCCCGCGGAACTTGTTGTACTCGCGGTAGATCGTGCGGGCGTTGCGCGAGTCGTTGTTGAGCGAGTCCGCCTGGACGAACTGGATGTACGTGGTCGACACCATGAGCGCGAGGAACATGACGAGGACGACCGTCGCGACGCGACGCAGGGGAACGTTCACCGGGCTCCTCCCCAGGGGTCGGTCTCCGGGTGGGTACCGGCGTCCGTGCTGTCGCGGAGGTCCCGCCGCCGGACGACCTCGGTGCGCAGCTCGTCGGGGTGGGCGGAGACCTCGCCCGTGAGCCCGACGGCGGGCTGCACGCCCGTCGTCGCGCGGGTCGGACCCGTGGGCGGCCCGACGACGGCGGGCGCGCCGATCGTGGTGGGCGCGTCGTCGGGCAGGGCGCCGACCGCGGGAGCCCCGCTGCCCACGACCTCGACCGGCTCCGAGTCGGGGCGCGTGCGCGCCCCGCCGGGTGCGACCTGCCCGCGCACGGGCAGCGAGGACGGGCGCCGCGCGTCGTCGGAGATGCGCAGCAGCAGCCCGACGACCAGCCAGTTCGCGAGGAGCGACGACCCGCCCTGCGCGACGAACGGCATGGTGAGGCCCGTGAGCGGGATGATCCGGGTGATCCCGCCGACGACGACGAACAGCTGCCACGCCATGACGAACGCGAGGCCGCCGGCGAGCAGCTTGCCGAACCCGTCGCGGACCCCGATCGCGGTGCGCAGGCCGCGCTCCACGAGGATGAGGTACGCGAGCAGGATGCCGATGAGGCCCGTGAGGCCGAGCTCCTCGCCGAGCGACGCGTAGATGAAGTCGGAGAACGCGTACGGGACCGTGCGCGGGTAGCCGGCGCCCCAGCCCGTGCCGAACAGCCCGCCGTTGCCGAGCGAGAACAGGCCGCCCACGAGCTGTCCCGAGCCGCCGGGGCTGCGGCCGAAGATCTCGGGGTCGAACGGGTGGAGCCACACGTCCACGCGCGCCTGCACGTGACCGAACGTCGACGCCGCGAGGACCGCGCCGACCGCGATGAGCAGCAGGCCGATGACGACCCAGCTCACGCGCTCGGTCGCGATGTACAGCATCGCGACGAAGAGGCCGAAGAACAGGAGCGACGTGCCGAGGTCGCGCTCGAACACGAGGATCGCGAGCGAGACCAGCCACACGATGATGATCGGCCCGAGGTCGCGCAGGCGCGGGAGCTGGAGGCCGAGCACCTTGGGCCCGGCCAGCGCGAGCGTGTCGCGGTTCGTCACGAGGTAGCCCGCGAAGAAGATCGCGAACGCGATCTTCGCGAACTCGGCGGGCTGGAGCGAGAAGCCGAAGACGTTGATCCAGATCTGCGCGCCGTTGATGCGCGTGCCCAGGCCCGGGACGAGCGGCAGCGCGACGAGCACGATGCCCGCGATCATCGCGGTGTACGTGTACCGGCGCAGGGTGCGGTGGTCGCGCAGGAACCAGATCACCGCGAACGCGCAGAGGATGCCGAGCGCCGTCCACTGGAGCTGGCGCGGCGCGAGGTCCTGGGTGCCGCCCGTGACCTGCGA
>JAQSXO010000162.1 GCA_029256625.1 Cellulosimicrobium sp.
GCGAGCGAGGTCGCGGTCCTCTACCGCACCAACGCGCAGTCGGAGGCGTTCGAGTCGGCGCTCGCCGACGCGGGCATCGGCTACCTCGTGCGGGGCGGCGAGCGCTTCTTCCAGCGCAAGGAGGTGCGCGACGCCATCGTGCTGCTGCGCGGGGCGGCGCGCTCTGCCGACCCCGACGTCGCGATGCCGGAGACGGTGCGGGACGTCCTCGCCGCCGCGGGGTGGTCGCCCGAGCCGCCGGCGGCGCGGGGCGCGGCGCGCGAGCGCTGGGAGTCCACGCAGGCGCTCGTCGCGCTCGCGGACGACGTCGCGGCGCTCGCGCAGGCGGCGGAGGGCCCGGCGCCGACGGTCGCGACCTTCGTCGCCGAGCTCGACGAGCGCGCCGCCGCGCAGCACGCGCCGACCGTGGAGGGCGTGACGCTCGCGTCGCTCCACGCCGCGAAGGGCCTCGAGTGGGACGCGGTGTTCCTGGCGGGCATGAGCGAGGGCCTCATGCCGATCTCGCTCGCAGAGACGGACGAGGCCGTCGCGGAGGAGCGGCGGCTGCTGTACGTGGGCATCACCCGTGCGCGCGAGCACCTCGAGCTGTCCTTCGCCAGGTCGCGGAACCCGGGCGGTCGCGCGACGCGGCGCCGGACCCGCTTCCTCGACGGTCTGTGGCCGGACGAGCCGGGCGCGCACGGCACCCGCCGGCCGCGCGCCGGGCAGGCGAAGCTGCGGCTCACGGGGGAGTACGACCGCGAGCTGTTCGAGAGCCTGCGCGAGTGGCGGAGCCAGGTCGCGCAGGAGACGGACAAGCCGGCGTTCACGGTGCTGGTGGACACGACGCTCGCGGCGATCGCGGAGACGCGGCCCACCAGCACGGCGGCGCTCGCCCGCATCAACGGGCTCGGGCCGGCGAAGATCGAGCGGTACGGCGCGACGATCCTCGAGATCGTGGGCCGCGCGGAGCGTTGACGTGGAGCCGTTCCGGCGCGTCCGGAAGGGCCGCCAGAACTCGTCGAAGAAATTCTCGTAAATAAGTTGTGCGTCCCATGACGCGCGGCATATGGTCGACGAGTCCTGTTGGAGAGGGGCGCGCCGGGAGGCGGGTCCTGAACGGAGAGAGGGGGTGGGAAAGCTGATGAAGAACCAGATCGCCATGGCGAACCTGCTGGATAACGCGTCCGTCTACACGGGCACGCCAGGAGGGCTCCGTCCGCGTGCAGCCGCGCACCGCGGCGGCACCTTCGTCACCCGCCCCGCTCCCGACTCCGCCTCCAGGACACCTCTGGTCTGACCGACCAGAACCTTCCAGGCCGCGGAGTCCGTCTCGGACCCGTGGCCTTCGTGTTCTCCGGACACGTCTGCCGATGAGGATCACCGGTCTCTCCCGTCCTACCCAGGACGGGGACCGCTGTCCCCGGGGTCCTGTGACGACGACGTTCACACCCACGACAGGACATCACTGGAGGACATCGTGCGGCTCACCGCGCTGCTCGACAACATCACTGCCCAGGGCGGATCCGGCCCCTGGGTCCCCCACCAACCGCTGGCCACGCCGCTCGGCGAGAAGGACTCCGCGGAGTTCGACCGCCTCCTCGCGGGCCTGCTGCCCTGCCGCACCAACGACCCCGAGCTCTGGTTCGCCGAGCGTGCCACCGAGGTCGAGGAGGCCAAGGCCCTGTGCCGCACGTGCCCGCTCGTCGAGGGGTGCCTCGCCGGCGCGGTCGAGCGCCGCGAGCCCTGGGGCGTCTGGGGCGGCGAGGTCTTCGTGGACGGCGTCGTCGTCGCGCGCAAGCGCGGCCGCGGCCGTCCGAGCAAGGCCGAGGTGCTCGCCCGCGAGGCCGAGCGCCAGGCGCAGGAGGCCGCGCGCGTCGAGGCCGGGGCGGCAGTCGGCGCCTCGACGGCGGCCTGACATGGGCAGCGGCGCCCCGTCCGGGGGCGTGCGCGCCAGCTCGCCGCACCCGCAGCGCGGGTGGCGGCTCGTCTCGCGCAGCCGCGGCACGGCATCGGGAGCAGGAATCTCGATGCAGGCCGTGGCTGCGCGGGGCACCAGCCCGTCCAGGGCTGCCAGGACCTGACCGAGCGCGACCGCGGCCGCCGACGCCGCGAGGAGCGTCTCCTCGCCCGGGCGCGCGGGCTGCTCGCGCAGCTGCCGCGCGAGCTGCGGCCAGCACGGGTCCACGTCCGCGTGGTGCAGGTCCACGCACCTCAGGCACGGGTCCAGCCCCGGCCGGACGAACGGCCCGACGACGACGTCGGCCTCGCGCACCACGACCGACAGGTGCGACACCCCCTCACCCACGAGCCGAGCGACCCTCCCCGGGTCCGCCGCGCCGTGCTCGACCACGACGACGACGTCGGGCGGCGGCGCGGGAGCGACCGGACCCGCAGGCGCGTCGCGCGTCACGGCGACGACGTCCGGCGCGACCTCCTCGACGAGCCGTCGGACCGCGCCCTCCCGCGCCGTGCCGACGTCGCGCAGCCGGTACCCGCCCACCCCGACGTCGGTCGCGAGGACCGCCCCGGGGTCGCGCAGGATCACCGTGCCCACGCCGGCGGTCGCGAGGTGCACGGCGAGCGCGGCACCGACCCGCCCCAGCCCGACGACCGCGACCGCCGCCCGGGCGCGGGCCGCGAGGACGCGGTGCCCGGCGCCGTCGGGCCGCAGTGCGGCGAGCACGCCGACGTCCGCCTCGCCGTTCCCCGGCGCGGGCGAGTCCGGGCGCCGCCGTCGTGCCGGGACGAGCAGGTGAGCCTCCTCGAGCAGCCGGACGAGTGCGACGCGCCGCGCCGGCACCGCCGCCGCCCCGCCGGCGTCGCGTCCGCCGCGGCGGGCCGCGGGCGAGGCGAGCGCGCGCAGCCACTCCTCCTCGGCGGGCTCGAGCCCGGCGAGCCGCACCGACCAGCGCGGGTCGGTGCCGACCTGCACCTCGCCCGGAGCCCGTCGCAGGAGCGGGGTCTCGGGTCGCAGCACGCGTCGCTGCACGGTTCCTCCGCGAGGTCGTCGGGTGGGCGGCGCGGTCGGCCGCCACCGTCAGCGTGGCACGAGAGCAGCCACGGTCCCGGGTTGTCCACAGGTCCACAGGCAGACCTCGCCGACGCTTCGACGACGGTTCCTTGACCAGCAACACAGCCCGTCAGGTCGTGCGCTCGACCGAACGGCGCGGGAAACCGCGCCACACGGCGTGGGCCCCTGCCTTTTCGTGGCGAGAACCACTACGGTCTGAGCGTGGTCCGGGAGACGATCGTGGAGGTGCGGCGCAGTCGCCGACGCAAGAGCACGGTGAGCGCCTACCGCGACGGCGAGCGCACGATCGTCGCGATCCCGGCGCGCTTCACGCGCGCCCAGGAGCGCGAGTGGGTCCAGCGCATGCTCGACCGCCTGGCCGACTCCGAGCGGCGACGTCGGCCGTCCGACGACGAGCTGGAGCGGCGCGCCGCCGAGCTGTCCGAGAAGTACCTCGACGGCCGTGCGCACCCGACGAGCGTGCGGTGGGCCGGGAACCAGGACCGGCGGTGGGGGTCCTGCACGCTCATCGACGGCACGATCCGTATCTCGACCCGCGTGCGGGGGATGCCGTCCTGGGTGCTCGACTACGTGCTCCTGCACGAGCTCGCCCACCTGCTGCACGCCGGCCACGGGCCGGGGTTCTGGAAGCTGCTCGAGTCCTACCCGCGGACCGACCGTGCCCGCGGCTTCCTGGAGGGCGTCTCGTTCGCGCGCGACGCGGACGTCGAGCCCGAGGACGACGAGCCCGGCGCCTCCGGGGAGGACGCCGGGCTCGCGGCCGACGCGACGCCGGGAGCGCCCTGAGCGGCGCTCAGCGCGCGGTGCCGCCCGCGTCCGTCGGACCGTCGTCGGTCGTGTCGTCCGTCGTCCCGGTCGGGGGCTCGTCGCGGCCCGTCCCCTCCGCGGCGCGGAAGATCTCCTCGAGCGCGCGGTCGACGTCGGCCTCCTCGACACGGGTCGCGGCCCGCCGGCCCTCGTAGCCCGCGGGGTCGTCGAGGTCCGTCGCGTCGGGCAGCAGGTCGGGGTGGTCCCAGACGCCGTCGCGCGCGCTCGACCCGGACCGCGCCGCGATGAGCGCCCACAGCGCCGCCGCGTCGCGCGAGCGCCGCGGACGCAGCTCCAGCCCGACGAGGGTCGCGAACGTGTGCTCGGCCGGCCCGCCCGCCGCGCGGCGACGCCGCAGCATCTCCCGCAGCGGGACCGCGTGCGGCAGGTGGGGGAGCGCCGCGGCGGCGGTCACCTCGTCGACCCAGCCCTCCACCAGCGCGAGCGTCGTCTCGAGCCGCAGCAGGGTCGCCTGCTGCTCGGGCGTGTTCTGGAGACCGAAGACGCCACCCGACAGCGCGCTCTGGAGCGCGCCGGTGTCGGTGAGGTCGACGTCGGCGAGCTGCGACTCGAGCGCGGACAGGTCGATCGTGATGCCGCGCGCGTACGCGTCGACGAGGCTGCGCAGGTGGCCGCGCAGCCACGACACGTGCGTGAAGAGCCGGGCGTGGGCCGCCTCGCGGAGCGCGAGGAACAGGCGCACCTCCTCGGCAGGGGCGTCGAGGCCCTCGGCGAACGCCTCGACGTTCGTCGGGAGCAGGACCGTCCCGGGCTCGTCGAGCAGGGGGAGCCCCACGTCGGTGGCCCCGAAGACGTCGCGGGACAGGGTCCCCGCGGCCTGGCCGACCTGCATGCCGAAGACGGCCGAGCCGAGACGCTGCATGAGCGCCGCCGGGTCGCCCACGGGCAGCCCGAGCGCGCCCGCGGGCAGACCGGGCACCTGGCCCGGCAGCGTGAACCCGACCCCGGGCAGCGCGGACGCGTCGTCCCCCAGGCCCTCCGGGAGCTGGTCCCGGAGGACGGTCGCGAGCGCGTCGGCGACGGACGCGGCGACCGGCGCGACGAGCTCGTTCCACGCCGGCAGGGTGTGCTCGACCCACTCGGACCGGCTCCAGGCCTGGGCGCGCCCGCCCGACGGCGGGAGGTCGGTGACGGCGTCGAGCCACAGCTCGGCGACGGAGAGCGCCTCGGTCACGGCCCGCTGCTGCGCCGTCGTGACGGAGGGGTCGCCCTCGGCGACGGCGACCTGGCGCGCGACGTCGTGCGAGACGTCCGTGTTCACCGGGCCGTCGCTCGGCGTCGACAGCAGCCGCTGGACCTGGGCGAGGACGTGCTGGAAGAGCTGCGGGTCGGCGGCGCCCCCGGCGGCGAGCGCCTGCGGGTCGAGGCCGCGGGCACGGAGCTCGCGCAGCGCCTCGTCCGCGTCGGGTCCGAGCATCGAGCGGAGCAGCTCCTCGAACCGCGGGTCGAAGGGCGTGTCGTCGTCCGGTCCGGGCGTGCGGTCGGGGGGAAGGCTGCTCATGGCGACTCCTCACGGTAGCGTCGGTGATCACCGTAACCACGATCGAGCGCCGAGAACGGGGGCTGGGCCATGTCCGAGGGCCGGGTTCGCTCACGGCGCAGCGAGGCGGTGCCCGCCGGGGGACAGCCCCCGGGCGACCCGGGGGAGGCCCCCGTGGACCGGCCCGTCACGCCTCCGCGGGACCCCGTCGTGGTCGTCGGGGTCGGTCAGGTCGCGGACGCGGTGCGCCGGGGACTGGGCGCCGCCGACGCGTCGCCCGTGGACGCCGAGGGGTGGCCCGACGACGCGCGCCGGCTGGTCGTGGTGGCGCCGGCGGGGGAGTTCGGCGCACCCCGCGCGCGGTCCGACGCCGACCAGCGCGCCCGGCTCGCGCTCCTCGGACGCCGGGCGGGCGAGGCAGCCGTCGCGGCGGGGATCGAGCACGTCGTCGCCGTGACCTCGGCCGCCGTGCACGGCGCGACGCCGGACCGTGCGGTGATCGACGACGACGACCCCGTCGTGCCCGACGACGGCCCCGGGTTCGCGGGCGACCTGGTCGCGTTCGAGGAGGCGCTGGTCGAGGCGCTCGACGGGGTGCCGCTCGCGATCGTGCGCCCGGCCGTCGTCGTCGGGCCGGGGGTCGACACGGTCCTCACACGGCACTTCGAGGCCCCGCGCCTGCTCACGGTGCGCGGCGGGGAGCGCACGTGGCACCTCGTGCACGTCGAGGACGTCGTCTCCGCGGTCCGCGTCGCGCTCGACCGCGGCCTCGTCGGCGGGCTCACGGCCGGCCCGCTGCGCGACGGGCTGCCCGACGCGCTCGACTCCGAGACGGTGGCCGCCGCGGCCGGCCTGCGGACGGTCCAGCTCGCGCCGGCGACCGCGTTCGGCGCCGCCGAGCGCCTGCACCGGGTCGGGGTGCTGCCGTCGCCCGCGGGGGACCTCGCGTTCGTCGTGCATCCCTGGTCCGTCTCGGCGCGACGCCTGCACGACGCCGGCTGGTCGCCCACCTGGTCCGGTCCCGCCGCGCTGGAGGTGCTGCTGGCCGAGGTGCGGGGCCGCGTGGGCGTGGCGGGGTTGCGGTTCGGCGGTCGCGACGCCGCGGCCCTCGGCGCCGCGGGAGCGGCCGTGGCGGTGCTCGGGACCGCGGCGGTGTGGCGGCAGGCGCGGGCGCGGCGCCCCTGACCCCCCGCTCCGTCGCGCGTGGCCGCGTCGTCGGCAGGGAGATCCCAGCATCCTCGGGGATGATGTCACGGTGAGCGACGCCCCCTCCTTCGACGCCCTCCTCACCGAGGACGAGCACGTCCCGCCGCCGGTGACACGGCGGTCCCTGACGTTCGGCATCTCCCTGCTCGCGACGACGCTGCTCGTCGCGGGACTCGCGATCCTTCCCGCGCCGTACGCGGTGCGGTCGCCCGGGCCGACGGAGGACACGCTCGGCGAGCAGGGCGGCACGCCGCTGATCTCCATCACGGGTGCCGAGACGTTCGACTCCACGGGCGAGCTGCGCCTGACGACCGTCTCCGTCGCGGGCGGGCCCGGCTACCCCGTGAACCTCGCCCAGGTCGTGCAGGGCTGGTTCGACCGCTCGCGCAGCGTGCGCCCCGTCGAGGAGGTCTTCCCGACCGGCCGCACCAAGGAGGAGACGGAGCAGCAGGGCCAGGCCGAGATGATCTCGTCGCAGGAGAACGCCACGGTCGCGGCGCTCACCGAGCTCGGCTACGAGGTGCCCGCGACGCTCACGGTCGAGGCCGCCGTGCCCGGGAGCGGGTCGGACGGCGTCGTCGAGCCGGGCGACGTCATCGTCGCGCTCGACGGAGCACCGGTGCCGACGTACCAGGACCTCATCGACGGGCTCGACGCGGTCGACCCGGGCGCCGACGTGACGCTCGGCGTCCTGCGCGACGGCACCGAGACGGACCTCACCGTGACGACGACCGACGGCGGCGACACCGCGCTGCTCGGGGTTTTCATCGACCCGACGTTCGACTTCCCGGTCGACGTGTCGATCCAGATCGAGGACATCGGCGGCCCGAGCGCGGGGACGATGTTCGCGCTCGGCATCGTC
>JAQSXO010000163.1 GCA_029256625.1 Cellulosimicrobium sp.
CGGAGTACATGCCGGACCCGCTGACGTTCGACGACGTGTTCGCCGAGATCACCGAGGTCGGCACGATCTTCGACGCGCAGGACGCGGCGGCGGGGCTCGCGGCCGAGCAGCGCGCGACGCTCGACGGCGTCGCCCGGGACGAGCGCGGGCTCACGGCCCTGTGGTACTCGTCCGGCGACGACATCCCGTACGTCGGCGCGGGCATCGGCGCGCCGCAGATGATCATGGACGCCGTCGGGCTGGAGAACGTCGCGGGCGACGTGCACGACACCTGGACCGCGTTCGCGTGGGAGGAGGCGATCGCCGCCGACCCCGACGTCCTCGTCCTCGTCGACGCCGCGTGGAACACCGCCGAGGCCAAGATCGAGCGGCTCGAGTCCAACCCGGCGACGGCCGAGATGACCGCCGTGCGCGAGGGCCGCTACCTGACCGTCCCGTTCCCGGCGACCGAGGCGGGCGTGCGCAACGTCGACGCGGTCGTGGACCTCGCGGCGCAGCTGGAGGCGCTCGGCCTGTGACGACGCTGCGCGACCGGCCCGCACCCGCGCCGCCCGCCCGACCGGGGGGCGCGGGGACCCGGGCGCGCCGCGGCGCGGGCTGGTGGGTGCCGGCCGGCGTCGGCGCCCTCGTCGTGACGGTCCTGGTCGCGGTGACGATCGGACCGGCGGACCTCGCGGTCGGGGACGTGTGGCGCTCGGTCGCGACCCACCTGGGGCTCGGTGGCCTGCTCGGTCTCGAGCCGCTCGGGGCGCTCCAGGACGGCATGGTGTGGCAGCTGCGCCTCCCCCGCGTGCTGACCGCCGCCGCGGTGGGCGCCGGGCTGGCCGTGTGCGGCGTCGTCATGCAGTCCCTCACGCGCAACCCGCTCGCCGACCCCTACCTGCTCGGCCTGTCGTCCGGTGCGTCGCTCGGCGCGGTGCTCGTGCTCGTCGCGGGCTGGACGGTCCTGCTCCCGGTCGCCGCGTTCGGCGGCGCGGTGCTCGCGCTCGTCGCCGCGCTCGGGCTCGCGGGCGCGCTCGGTGCGCTCACGCCCACGCGCACCGTGCTGGCGGGGCTCGCGGTGAGCCAGCTCGCCGCGGCCGCGACCAGCTTCGTCATCTTCTGGTCCGCGACCGGCGACTCCTACCGCGAGATCCTCTCGTGGCTCATGGGCTCGGTCGCCGGGGCGACGTGGACGTCCGTCGCGGTCGCGGGCGGCGCGACGATCGTGCTCGGGACGCTGCTGGCGTCGACCGGTTCCGTGCTGGACGCCTTCACGTTCGGCGACACCGCGGCGTCGGCGCTCGGGGTCGACGTCGCGCGCGTGCGCTGGACGCTGCTCGTGGGCGTCGCGCTGCTCACCGGGGCGCTCGTCTCGCAGTCCGGGTCGATCGGGTTCGTCGGGCTGATCCTGCCCCACGCGGTGCGGTTGCTCACGGGCGCGCGGCACCGCCTCCTGCTGCCGCTGTCCGCGCTGTTCGGCGCGACCTTCCTCGTCTGGGCGGACACCCTCGCGCGCACCGTGTTCGCGCCCCGCGAGCTGCCCGTCGGGATCGTCACCGCCGCGATCGGCGCGCCGGTCTTCGCGCTGCTCCTGTGGCGAGGGAGGAAGGTCGCGTGAGCGGGACGACGCGCACGACGGCGCACGTGGCTCCCCCGGTCGGCACCGACGCCCGGCGGGACGGCCTCGGCGACGGGGTCGGTCGGGGCCCGTCCGGTCGGGACGGCACGGACGGGCTCGACGCCGCGCGCGTGTCCTGGTCCGTCGACGGCCGCCTGGTCCTCGACGGCGTCGACTGCACCGCACCGACGGGCGCGGTGAGCGGGCTGCTCGGACCGAACGGATCCGGCAAGTCGACGCTCCTGCGCGTGCTCGCGGGGGTGCGGGCCGCCCCGTCCACCGCGCCCGGCGGGGGTGCCGCGCAGGTGCGCTTCGACGGCGCGGACCTGCTCGCGCTCCCGCGGCGGCGCCGGGCGCGCGTGCTCGCGCTCGTCGAGCAGGACGCGACGACCGACCTCCCGCTCTCCGTGCTCGACGCCGTGCTGCTGGGCCGCATCCCCCACCGCTCGCTCCTCGCGGGCGACTCCGCGCACGACCGCGAGGTGGCGAGGGCGGCGCTCGCCCGCGCGGGGATGGCCGCCTTCGCCGAGCGGGAGGTCGCGACGCTCTCGGGCGGCGAGCGCCAGCGCGTGCACCTGGCCCGAGCGCTCGCGCAGGAGCCCGCGCTGCTCCTGCTCGACGAGCCGACCAACCACCTCGACATCGCCGCGCAGCTCGACACGATGCGCGTCCTGCGTGACCTCGCCGACGACGGCGTGGCCGTCCTCGCCGCGCTCCACGACCTCAACCTCGCGGCCCAGACGTGCGACCACGTCGTCGTGCTGGCGGACGGCCGGGTCGTCGCCGCGGGTGACGTGCACGAGGTGCTGGTCCCCGAGGTGCTCGACGCGGTCTACGGCGTGCGGTGCGAGGTGCTCACGCATCCCCGCACGGGCCGGCCCGTCCTCACGTTCACGCCGCAGGACTGAGCGGACCGCTCGCGTACCCTCGGCGGGTGCGCCCCTCCCTGGTTCCCCGTCGCGCGTCGACGCTCGTCGCGGCCGGGCTCGCCGTGGCCTGCGTCATGACCCTCTCCGGCTGCGCGGTGCTCGACGGCAGGTCCCCGTTCGACACCTCGAACGTCTCGTACGCGGACGTCGAGAAGGCTCTGCCCGCGGTCCAGGACGCGCTGGACGCGGCGGCGCTCCCCGTCGAGGTGAGCCTGTACACGGGTGCGAGCAACTGCGAGGGCGCGTGCGACCTGGGCGTCGGCGTGCGCCTGCTCGCGGCCGAGGACGCGCGGCGCCCCGCGCTGGACCAGGAAGCGCTCGACCCGGACACGCTGGCCGCGGTGCTGGTGGTCGTGCTCCCCGAGGTGTCGGGCATGCCGGTCTACGTCGGGAGCGGGTTCTCCGACGACGGCGCCGGCCTCGACCTCGAGCCCGCGGTCCGCGCCCTCGGCCTGGACGAGGCGCCCTTCTCGACGTCGATCGGCGAGCTGCGCATCCCCGACGACGAGCTCGGCACGGCCCTCGACCAGGCCACGGCCCGCCTCGACCGCTGAGCAGTGCTCGCTCAGTAGCCGCGGAGGCGCTCGAGACGGACGCGCACGGTGACGGAGTAGTCCGCGTGGAAGCCGTCGGGGGTCGTGCCGAGGCCGCGGACCCCCTCGTCGTACTTCGCGTCGTACGCGGCGCGCTCCTCTCGCGAGAGGCCGCCGTCGTCGATCGCGGCCGTGCCCGTGAGGACGACGACGTCGTCCCCCGACGGGGTGCTGTTGAGGTGCACCGCGACGCGGTCGTTCCTCCGGACGTTGCGCAGCTTCGCGGTGCGCGGCTGGGACTTGACCACGACCTCGTCCGCGCCGTCCCAGCGGAACCAGACCGGTGTCGGCTGCGGTGCGCCGTCCGGGTCCACCGTCACGATCCAGATCACCTGCTCGTCGGCGAGACGGGCTGCGGCGCGTGCCCCCAGGTCGGTCGCGGTGTCGATCGCGGCCACGGTCACGCCTCCTTCGTGGTCGCGCGCGCTGCGAGACGCGGCAGCTCGATGGCCGGGCAGCGGTCCATGACCATGTCGAGGCCGGCGTCGCGGACGCGCCGCGCGGCTTCCTCGTCGATCACGTCGAGCTGGAACCAGACGGCCTTCGCGCCGACCGCGACGGCCTGGTCGGCGACGCCGCCCGCGAGCTCGGAGCGGACGAACACGTCGACGACGTCGACGGGGAACGGCACGTCCGCGAGCGTCGTGTAGCCCTGCTCGCCGTGCACGGTCTCCGCGGCCGGGTGCACGGGGACGATCCGCTTGCCGTGCTGCTGCAGCACGCGCGCCACCCCGTACGCGGCGCGCGACGTGTTGTTCGACAGGCCGACGACGGCCCAGGTCTCGGTGCCCTCGAGCACCCGACGGATGGTGTCCTGCTCGTCGGCCGGCACGGCCGCTGTGACGTCGCTCATGTCGTGCGCAACCGGGCCCCCGCCGCGGCTATTCCGCGACGAGGCCCGGTGGCCCGTGCCAGGGCACGTCAGACGAGGGCGAGCGCGAGGAGCGCGGTCGCCGCCGCGCCGGCGGCGGTCCGCACGTGGTTCCACGCGAGCCAGCGCGGGAGGAACGTCGCCCACATGGCGGCGAGGTCACCGGGCCGCTCCGCCGCGGCGTCGAGACGCTCGTTGAGCGGGACGTTGCCCACGGCCGTGACGCCGAGGATCCCGGCCGCGGAGACCACCGCGCCCGCGAGCGCCCACCCCGCGCCGGGCGTCCCGCCGACCAGGCCGACGACGGCGGCCGCCGCGGGCACGAGCACGCTCGCCGCGAGCAGGAGCATGAGCGGCGGTCGCAGCGCGTCCCGGTTGATCGCGACCATGGCCGCGGCCCCGTCGGCGGCGGGGAGGCGGCGCAGGCCGCCCATGACGAACGTGGAGAACGCGAAGAGCACCCCGCCCGCGAGCCCCGTCGCGACCGCACCCGCGACCACGAGCGCCGCGAAGGCGCTCACGAGGGCTGCCCGGCCGTCGACGGGACCGTCGCCGACCAGGCCGCGGCCTCGCGCGCCGCGAACTCGCGAAAGTCGCGCGGGTCCCGACCCAGCGCCTGCCGGACGCCGGCGGCGACCGGCGTCCCGCGCCCGTCGAGCACCTCGGTGAAGAGGTAGCGCATGAGGCCCACGACGTCGTCGGTCAGCCCGGTCGCCCGCAGCCCCGCGACGAACTCGTCCATGGTGATCGGCACGAACCGCACGTCGTGCCCGCTCGCGGCCGCGATCTCCGCCACGGCCTCGCCGAACGTGATCGCGCGCGGCCCGGTGAGCTCGTAGACGCGGCCGGCGTGCGCGTCGTCGACGAGCGCCGCGACCGCGACCTCCGCGACGTCCTCGAGGTCGACGAACGGTTCGCGGACCTGGTCCACGGGCAGCGCGAGGACGCCGTCGAGCACGGGCTCGAGCAGGAAGCTCTCGCTGAAGTTCTGGTCGAAGAACGCGCACCGGACCACGGTGCGGCCGGGGAACGCGTCGGCGACGAGCACCTCGGCGCGCTGCGCCTCGACCTCGCCACGGCCCGAGAGCAGGACGAGCCGGCGCGCGCCCGCCTCCCGGGCGAGGGCCGCGAACCGGGCGACGGTCTCCGGCGAGCCCGGGATCGCGAGGTCGGGCACGTACACGACGTACACCGCCTCCGCCCCGTCGACGGCGGGGCGCCACGTGGACTCGTCCTCCCAGTCGAAGCGGACGTCGCCGGAGCGGGACGCGCGGCGCACGGGGATCCCGAGCGCGTCGAGGCGGTCGGCGACCCGGCGGCCGGTCTTGCCCGTCGCGCCGAGGACGAGGACCGGGCCGGGTGCGGGGGCGTCGGTCGGGGCGGCCGTCGGGGCGGCCGTCGGGCGCGGTGTCGTGGCGCTCATGGCGTCTCTCCTGTCGAGGATTCGTGCGGGGACGAATGCCAGTCAACCGGGCACCGGCGAGACGCGACATGGCTCTGACGCTCGACTCCATACGCGATCGTCTCGGGCTCCCTGCGCCCCCTCCGTCTCTAGTCGGGGACGGGGTCCGTGCGTACCCTGACCGGATGGACGTCGTCGCCGGGCTCCTCGACGGGCCGCGCGCCCGCGGGGCCTTCCTCCTGCGCAGCCATCTCCGCGCCCCGTGGGGCATGCGCATCGAGGACGAGGCGCCGCTGACGATCGTGCCCGTCCTGCGCGGGTCGGGCTGGGTCGGGCCGGTCGTGGGGGACGACGGCGGGGACCCGGGCGAGCACGTCGGGGCGGGGGACGTCGTCCTGCTGCGCGGCCCCGACCACTACGTCGTGGCGGACGCGCCGACGACCGCGCCGCAGGTCGTCGTCGGGCCCGAGTCCGACATGTGCCGTGCGGTCGACGGCGGGCCCTCCCCCATGACCGTGCTCGGCGTGCGGTCGTGGGGCAACGACCCCGGCGGCGAGACCGTCATCATCACGGGCACCTACCCCCTCGACGGCGAGGTGGGCCGTCGCGTCCTGCGCGTGCTGCCCCAGCGCGTGGTGCTGCGCAGCCGCGACGTCGACGGCACGCTCGTCGAGATGCTCGCGCGCGAGGTCGTCCAGGACCTGCCCGGGCAGGAGGCGGTGCTCGACCGCCTGCTCGACCTGCTCCTCATCTCCTGCCTGCGCACGTGGCTCTCGCGCGACGACGCACCCGGCTGGTACCGCGCCGACGCGGACCCGGTGGTCGGCGCGGCCCTGCGCCTCATCCACCACGACCCGGCGCGCGCCTGGACGGTCGACTCGCTCGCGCGGGAGGTCGGGCTCTCGCGCGCGGCGTTCTCGCGCCGTTTCACCACGCTCGTCGGCGAGCCGCCCATGAGCTACCTCACGGGCTGGCGCCTCGACCTCGCGGCCGACATGCTGCTCGAGCCCGACGCGACGCTGACGTCGGTCTCGCGCGCCGTCGGGTACGCCTCGCCGTTCGCGCTGAGCGCCGCCTTCAAGCGCGTCCGCGGGGTGAGCCCCGCCGCGCACCGGGCGCGCGCCGGTGCCGCCTGACACGGCTCAGCGCGGCACCGGCACGAGCGCGACGTCCCGGAGCGCGCCGCCGTCGACGACGGCCGTGAGGAACGTGCCGACCGGCTGACGACGGCGGTCCGTCGGCGACCCGGGGTTGAGCAGCCGCATCCCGCCCGGCGAGGTGGTGTCCCACGGGATGTGGCTGTGCCCGAACACGAGGACGTCGGTGTCGGGGAAGGCCGCGTCGGCGCGACGCTCGCGCCCGTCCTTCCCGCCGGTCTCGTGCACGACCGCGACGCGCAGCCCTTCGATCGTCGTCCGGGCCACCTCCGGAAGTCGGGCGGCCAGCGCGGGACCGTCGTTGTTCCCCGCGACGCCGACCAGCCGGGCGGCCCGGGACTCCAGGGCGTCCAGCAGGTCGACGCTCACCCAGTCGCCCGCGTGCACGACGACGTCGGCGTCGTCGACCGCGCGCCACACCTGTGCGGGGAGCGCACGCGCCCGCACGGGGACGTGGGTGTCGCTCAGCAGGAGCAGGCGCGTGGGCACGGGTTCACGATAGGTCGCGCCGACGGGCCCCGCCGGGCCACGATGGGGCATGCCGATCCCTCGCTGGGTGACCCGCACCAACAAGCGCTTCCTCAACCCCGTCATGCTCCGCGTCGCGACGGGCGTCGGGCCGATGGCGGTCGTCCGGCACGTCGGCCGACGCAGCGGTCGCGTCTACCGCACGCCGGTGTTCGCGTTCGCGTACCGCACGACGCCCACCGACCCGGTCCGCGTCGTCCTCGCGCTCACGTACGGGCCCGACGTCGACTGGGTGCGCAACGTCGACGCCGCCGGCGAGTTCGTGCTGGAGCGCCGGGGCGAGGACTTCCGCG
>JAQSXO010000164.1 GCA_029256625.1 Cellulosimicrobium sp.
CGGGCCGGTCGCGGCGAGGACCTCGCGGAACCGGTCCTGCATCGCGTGGCGCACGTGCTCGCCGTCGCGCAGGCCGTCCTGGACGAACGGGATCTCGTCGCCGGTGAGGACGTAGAGGTCGGGGCGGCGGGCGGCGGCGAGCGCCTCCACGGTCGGGGAGCGGTGGCCCACGTAGCGCTCGTGCCACAGGGTCGTGGCGAGAACGTCCGTGTCGCACACGAGGAGCGGGACGGGCGACGTCGCGGCGGCGGCGTCCTCGCGGCGGGCCTGCTCGCGCGCCACGAGGTCGAACTCGGCGGTGTGCCACGGTGCGGCGAGACCGCCGGGTCGGACCTCGGACCACTCGCGCCCGAACTCGAGCACCGGGTCGAGGCCGAGGTGGGCGGCGAGGTCGGTCGCGAGGGTCGTCGAGCCCGTGGACTCGGCACCGAGCACGACGACGCGCCGCACGTACCAGGACCGGACGGGCGCGGGCAGCGCCCACCAGTGCGCCGCCGGGTCGGCGCGCACGGCTGACCCGGACACGGGCAGGAGCCGCCGGTCGGGGTCCACCTGGACCCACCTCGCGTCGAAGCGCCGGGCGAGCTCGACGCCGTACCGGTCGGACGTGAGCACCGCGTCGACCGGCGGGTCGTCCGGGTCGAGGAGGGAGCGCATCACCTTGACGTGCTCGTCCCACGCGTGCGGGTCCGCGTAGTCGACGGGCGCGTCGTCGAGCCCGTGCACGACGCGCGCACCGGGCGCCTCGGCCCGCAACCACTCGGCGCGCAGCACGGCGGGGATCGACTCGCTCGTGGAGGCGAGCACCTGGACGGTGACGCGCTCGCAGCGCGCGAGCGCGGTGCGGACGAGGTGCACGTGGCCGGCGTGCGGCGGGTAGAACTTGCCGATGACGAGGCCGTGGGCGAGCCGGGTCACCGGGCCCGCTCCGCGTCGTCGGGCACGGGGGCGGGTGCCGGGCCGACGGCTCCCGGCCGGGCGGTGCCCGCGGGCGACTCGGTGGCGGGGGCGCGCCGGGCCGCCGACCACTCGCGCAGGCCCTGCACGCACAGCGCGACGAACCCGACGTAGAGCGCGGCGGTGAGCCACAGCCCCTGGCTCGCGTAGAGCCCGACGAGGACGACGTCCGTCGCGATCCACACCCACCAGTTGCCGATCCACTTGCGCCCGAGCATCGTCTGCGCGAGCAGGCTCGACGACGTCGTGAGGGCGTCCCAGAACGGCACCGCGGAGTCGGTCCAGGTGGTGAGGACGGCGACGAGCGCCGCCGTGGTCGCCGCGGCGGCCGCCAGCCCGACCACCCACGCCGCGCGCGGCGTGCGGTGCACGACGAGCCGTCCCCGGTCGGTGCCACCCCGGAGCCACCAGTACCAGCCGAGCGCCCCGAGCACGAGGTACACGACCTGGAGCCCCGCGTTCGCGTACAGGCCCGCGCCGGTGAACAGCACGAGGAACACGACGTTGTTGGCCAGCCCCACGGGGAACGTCCACACGTTCTGCCGCACCGCGAGCCACACGCACGCGGCGCCCGTGACGAACCCCAGGATCTCCTCGACGCTCACGGGCGCTCACTCTACGGGCGCGCCGCGGACCGCCGGCGGCCGCGACGGCACTGTGACGTGCGCCGCGCTCGGGGGCAGGCGGGCCCGCGGGGCGTTACGGTCGGGACGAGCCCGGTCCCTCCCGGGCACCCCGACGTCGAAGGAGATCTCGCATGCCCACGCGTATCGCTCGTACCGCCTGGAACGGTGGACTGCAGGACGGTCAGGGTCAGGTCGAGCTGTCGAGCTCGAAGGTCGGCACGTACGACGTCTCGTTCCCGCGGCGCGCCGCGGACGACGCGGGCGGCGTCACGAGCCCCGAGGAGCTCATCGCCGCCGCGCACTCGTCCTGCTATGCCATGCAGTTCTCGGCGGTGCTCGCCGAGGCGGGCGCGACGCCCGTCTCGCTCGAGGTGACGGCCGAGGTCACGCTCGCGCCGGACCCGGCCGGCGGCTTCCAGATCCCGACGATCGCGCTCACGGTCCGGGGAGAGGTCGAGGGCATCGACGAGGCCGGGTTCCAGCAGGCGGCCGAGACGGCCAAGGCGACGTGCCCCGTGTCGAAGGCGCTCGCGAGCGTCCCGACGATCACGCTGGACGCCGCGCTCGAGAGCTGACGCGCGCACACCCGCGCGCCGAGCACGACCTGAGGGTCGTTATCCGTGGGATAGCGACCCTCATGTCGTGCTCGGCGACGCCGGGGGCGGGTCAGCGGGGGAGGAGAGGGGGCGTCGACGTGCCCGCGCCGTCACGGATCCCGTCGACGAGCTCGGCGAGCGTGTCCTTCGCACCGTGGACGGGGTGCCACCGCAGGAGCTCCCCGGCGAGGCTCGTGTCCAGCACGGGCACGCGCATCGCCATGTCGAGCCAGCCCTCGCCGACCGGCACCAGGCGCGCCCGCCACGCGGCCGCGACGGCCGTCCGCGCCGTCCCGTAGGGGACCGTGCGCAGCGAGCCGTCCGCGACGACGTCCGCCACGTCCTGCGGCGTGAGCACCGTGGGGTGCGCGACGTTGAACGGCCCCGGGTGCCGGCCGACCACGATGCGCGCGTACGCCTCGGCGACGTCTTCGGCGTGCACCACCTGGAGCCGTAGGCCGTCGGGCAGCGGGACGGTGGGCAGGGGCGCCCGGCGGAGCACGCGCGTGCCGAACGGGCCGAGGAAGTACCGCGTGATCTCGGAGGCGGCGTCGCGCTGGAACACCAGGGCCGAGCGGACGCGCGAGACGACGATCCCGCTGTGGCGGTCGACCTCGTCGAGGAGCGACTCCACGGCCGCCTTGTCCTCGGAGTACGACGAGCCGGGCACGCCCTCGACGGGCCAGCCCTCGTTGACCGGGGTGTCGCGCGCGTCGCCCGCGTACGGGGCGGGCGAGTAGGCGCCGACCGACGACGCGGCGACGACGTGCGCGACCCCGGCGCGCTGCGCGGCCTCGACCACCCGCCGCGTGCCCTCGACGTTGACGCGGCGCAGGCGCTTGCGGTCGTGGCTCGGCTGGATCGCCCACGCGAGGTGCACGACGACGTCCGCCCCGGCGAACGCGGCGTCGAGCCGCTCGTCCGCGTCGGCCGCGGCGACGTCCGCGTACCGCCACGTCGCCGCGTCGTGCGGGGCCCGCACGGTGCTCGAGCCGTCGGCGCGCGGCACGCGTCGCGCGACCGCCACGAGGGACGTCACGACGGGTTCGGCCGCGAGCCGGCGCAGCACCGCCGTGCCGACGTTCCCGCTCGCCCCGACGACCACCACGCGCATGCGCTGCCTCCCGACCTCGTCCGCGCCGCCTGTGCAGGTGTTCGGCGGCCGCTCTCCCGACGCTAGCCCGCCGCGCCCGAGTTCGCCCGGGCGATGGCGAGGACGGCACCCCGCGCGGGCTCGGGGAGCTCGGGCACGAGGACGACGGTGCTCGCGAGGACGAGCCGCTCGATCTCCGCGCGCGACAGGTCGCTGCCGCCGAGCCACGCGGCGGTGACGTTCTCGACGAGCGCGACCCAGCCCGCCGCGATGAGCCGCAGGCGCGGCGAGGCGAGGGGCGAGCCGGCCGTCGTCGCGGTGACCGTCGAGGTGAGGCGGGCGACGAGGCCCTCGCGGACGCGCGCGAGCGCCTCCTGCGTCGCGTCGTCCTCGCCGAGCGCGCCCCGCCAGAGGTCCTGCCAGACGAGGCGCCGGGCCTCGACCGCGTCGAGGAACGACGCGACGGCGAGCGCCGGGCGCTCCACGAGGGGACGATCGTCCGGTGCGACGGTCGCCGCCTCGAGCCCCGCCACGGCCTCGAGCGCGACGGCCCGGCGCAGCCCGGCGGTGGACCCGAAGTAGTGGAAGACGAGCGCCTTCGACGCCCCGGCACGTGCGGCGACGGCCGCGGGCGTGAGCGAGTCCAGGCCGCGCTCGTCGGCCTGCTGCGCGGCGGCGTCGAGCAGCTCGCGACGGCGGTCGGCGGGCTCGCGACGGCGGCGGGAGCCGGGCGGCGGCCCCGCCGCGTCGGCGGCGGACGGGGGATCGACGGAGGGGGCGGGCGTGCGGGGCATGACATCCGTTGTACGCCGTTGTTGACCAGGAGTCAACAAGAGGCGTAGCGTTGTTGACCGTGAGTCAACGGCGTCCTCGGTGAGGACCGGGGACCCACGAGAGGGAAGAGCCGGGATGCAGATCACGCTGACGGACGTCCGCGTCGACGGGCGGCGCGAGCCGATGCTCGAGCCGATGGACCTCGCCTGGTCCACGGGCGAGTGCGTGCTCGTCGCGGGCGAGCCCGGGCACGGGCACACGGCGCTCGCGCTCGTCGCCACGGGACGGTTCGACCCGTCCTCGGGCGAGGTCCGGCTCCTGCCCGCGAGCACGCCGTCCCGCCGGGCCGGGCGCGCGTCCCGCGGCGCCGCCGCGACCCTGCGCGACGTGACCGCCGTCGTCGACGTCCCCGGCATCAGCGAGCCCGACGACGCGCTCACCGTGTCCGACGTCGTCGCCGAGGGCCTCGCGCTCGCCGGGCGACGGTCGCTGCCCTCCGACGTGACGCGCTGGCTCGCCGACCACTCGCTCACCACCGACCGCGCGCGGCGCCTCGACCAGGTCCCCGGGGTCGTGCGCACGGCGCTGCTCGCGGCGCTCGCGGCCGAGGACCCCGACGTCCGCTTCCTCGTGCTCACCCTCCCGGACCGCCACGGGGGCGAGCCGTCGGGCTGGTGGGAGGTCGCGCAGTCGCTCGCCGGCGCGGGCTACGGCGTCCTCGTCCAGTGCACGCGCGCGTCGGCCCGCGACCTCGGCGTCGACCTGCCGCCGGCGCGCGGGTCGTCGATCCACGAGCCGCCCGTCGTCGTGCTCCGCACCCGCCCCACCCCGCCGCCCGACCCGGACCCGGTCGAGCCCCCGGCCGCCGCCGAAACCGGGGTGGCGGTCACCCCTCCCGCCGAGCCCGGTGACGTCCCCGGGTTCGACGCCGTTGCTGACGACAACCCCGGGGTCGACGCGCGTGCCGACGCCCAGCACGACCCCGAGGAGGGCCGATGACCGCGATCCGCCTCGGGCTGTCCGAGCTCCGCCGCCTCGCCGCCGGTACGCTGCCGCGCCTCGCGATCCTCGCGATGGCGCTCATCCCCACGCTCTACGCCGGGCTGTACCTGTTCGCGAACCACGACCCGTACGACAAGCTCGACCAGATCCCGGCCGCGCTCGTGGTGCTCGACGAGGGCACCACGACCACGGACGCCGCGGCCGAAGGGGGGACAGGCACGACGACGGAGCGCCACTTCGGGCGCGACGTCGCCGACCAGCTCCTCGACGACGGCGGGTTCGGCTGGGTCGAGACGAGCCAGGTCGACGCCGAGTACGGCGTGCGGTCGGGGCGGTACGACGCCGCGCTCGTCATCGGCCCGACGTTCTCCGCCGACCTCGCGTCCGCGGGCGAGTTCGAGCCCCAGCAGGCGAGCCTCACGCTCATCACCAACGACGCGAACAACTACCTCGCGCGCACCATCGCCGACCAGATTGTCGGCAAGGTGCGCGACTCGATCGCCGAGCAGGTCGGCACCGAGGCCGCGGACACCTTCCTGCGCGGCTTCGCCTCCATCCACACCAACCTCGCGGACGCCGTCGACGGCGCGGACCAGCTCCTCGACGGCGCGACGCAGCTCCGCGACGGCCTCGTCACCGCGGACGACGGCGCGCACACGCTCGCCACCGGCGCGGGCCAGGCCGCCGACGGCGCCGAGCGTCTCGACGCGAGCACGGGGACGCTCGCGGACGCCGTCGGGCAGCTCGACGACGGCGCCGAGTCCCTGGCCTCCGGGCTCGGGACGCTCCGCGGCGCGACGTCGTCGCTGCCCGACCAGACGCAGCAGCTCGCCGACGGCGCGGCGCAGGTCGCGGACGGGAACGCCCAGGTCGCGCAGTACGGTCAGCAGGCCGCCGACGCGGCGGGCCAGGTGCTCCCGACGCTCGACGCGATCCGCGGCGACGTCGACACGCAGCTCGACCAGCTCGTCGCCGACGGCGTCATCGACCAGGCGACGGCCGACCAGGTGCGGTCGCAGGTCGCGCCCGTGCTCGACCAGCAGCGCGAGCAGGTCCAGGGCGCGGTCGACCAGGTGACCGCGGCGTCCGGGAAGCTCGACCAGCTCGCCGACGGATCGCGCCAGGTGTCCGACGGCGCGGCACGGCTCGCGGCCGCGACGCCCCAGCTCTCCGCCGGGATCGCCACGGCCGCCGACGGCGCGGACCGCCTCGCCGACGGCACCGGGCAGCTCGCCGCGGCGACCCCGCAGCTCGTGGACGGCGTCTCGCAGCTCGCCGACGGCACGCGCCAGGTGTCCGACGGAGCGACCTCGCTCGCGGACGGCACGTCGCAGCTGCGCGACGGGTCGGGCGAGCTCGTCGACGGCGTCACGCAGCTCCGCGACGGGCTCGCCGAGGGCCTGGGCCAGGTGCCGGACCTCGACGAGCAGACGCGCCAGGACACCGCCGAGACCATCGGCAACCCCGTCTCCGTCGAGAACGAGGCGCTGTCGTCCGCGGGGACCTACGGCGGCGGCCTCGCGCCGTTCTTCCTCTCGCTCGCGACGTGGATCGGCGCCTACGTGCTCTTCCTGCTCGTGCGCCCGCTGTCGTCGCGCGCCCTTGCCGCCGGGCGGTCCGGCCTGGCCACCGCCCTGGGCGGATGGCTCACCCCGGCTGCGATCGGCGTCGTGCAGGTAGCCGCGATGTTCACGGTGACCAAGTTCGCGCTCGACATCGACCCCGTGCACGGCGTCGGGACCGCGCTGTTCCTCGTGCTGGTCTCCGCGACGTTCGTCGCGATCCTCCAGGCGCTCAACGTCTGGCTCGGCGCGGCCGGGCAGTTCCTCGGGCTCGTGCTCATGCTCGTCCAGCTCGTCACCGCCGGCGGCACGTTCCCGTGGCAGACCATCCCGCAGCCGCTGCGCTCGATGCACCAGTTCCTGCCCATGACGTACGCCGTCGAGGGACTGCGCCAGCTCCTGTACGGCGGCAACATGGCGACGGTGACGCGCGACGTCACGGTCCTCCTCCTCGTCCTGGTCGGCGCCCTCGCCGTCACGACCCTCGCGGCCCGCAAGCAGCGCGTCTGGACCATCAAGAAGCTCCAGCCAGAGCTCGTCCTCTGACCCCGAGGTAGAGCCCCGGTCGCGCGAGGTAGAGCCCCGGTCCGCCGAGGTAGAGCCGTGGTCTGCCGAGGTAGAGCCGTGGTCTGCCGAGGTAGAGCCGTGGTTCTTGTGCCCGACGGCGTGTGGTTGCGTTGGGTGGTCGGGGTGGGTGGTGGTGCCGCGTCTACCATCCGCGCCGCTCGTTCCTCGCGTCGCTCCCGCCAGGCCCG
>JAQSXO010000165.1 GCA_029256625.1 Cellulosimicrobium sp.
GTCGGCGAGCAGCTCCCGGGCTGCGCGGCGCGCATCGCCGAGGACGGCGAGATCCTGCTCAAGGGCGACCACATCTTCCGTGGTTACCACAACAACGAGCAGGCCACGGCCGACGCGTTCGTCGACGGCTGGTTCCGCACGGGCGACCTCGGCTCCCTCGACGAGGACGGGTTCCTGCGCATCACGGGCCGCAAGAAGGAGATCATCGTGACCGCGGGCGGCAAGAACGTCGCCCCGGCCGTCCTCGAGGACCGCATCCGCGCCCACGCTCTGGTCTCCCAGTGCGTCGTCGTCGGCGACCAGAAGCCCTTCATCGGCGCGCTCGTCACGCTCGACCCCGAAGGGCTGCCGGGCTGGGCGAGCATGCACGGCAAGGAGTCGATGTCGATCGAGGACGCGGCCAAGGACCCCGACGTCCTCGCGGCGCTCGACGCCGCCGTGACGCGCGCCAACCAGGCCGTGTCGCGGGCCGAGTCCATCCGCAAGTTCACCGTGCTCACCACCGACTTCACGGTCGAGAACGGCTACCTCACCCCGTCGCTCAAGGTGAAGCGCGGCGAGGTGCTCAAGGACTTCGCGGCCGACGTCGAGGCGATCTACGTGGACGGTCCCGCCCCGGTCCGCTGACGCCCGACGGTCGTCGACGACACCCGTACGGCCCTCCCCGGCACCCGCCGGGGAGGGCCGTCGGCGTTCAGCGGCGCGCGAGCCGCGCGAGGAGCGCCTGCGCCGGGACGCACACCGCGCCCATCGCCTGCACGTCGTCCGACACCGCGCGGTCGCTCGTGACCACGACGACCGGACGGCCCGCGGGCTCGGCGGCGACCAGGCGGCGGATGAGGTCGTCGGCGATCTCGCCCGACGAGAAGAGCACGCGCACGCCGCGCGGGGCGTGCACCGGTCGGGCGGCGACGTCGGCGCCGTCGAAGCACACCGTGACCTCGGTGCCCCCCGCTGCGACGCGCAGGAGACCGCCGAGGAGCCGCTCGCGCTGCTCGGCGAGCGAGAGGTCCCCGAAGCCGGTCTTGGTGACGTTGTAGCCGTCGACGACGAGATGGGTGCGCGGGACCGACAGGAGGTCGCCCAGCAGCGCGGGGTCGTCCGCCGCGCGCCCCCGCGAACCGGGTCGCGGTCGCGCGACCGCGTCCGGCAGGGCCGCGGCGACGTCGTCCGCCGGGGTCGTCGTGGAGGGCCCGAGCGCGAGCTCGCGCCGCAGGCCGACCGCGGCGTCGACGACCGTGTCGAGCAGGAGCCGGGCGCGCGCCGTCGCGACGTCGGCCGCCGACGTCCGCGCGCGACGCGCCTCGTCCCGCTCCGCGCGCGCCCGGGCGAGCTCGACGCCCGCGGCGCGGCGCTCCTCGCGCGCGTCGCGCAGCGCGCCGTCCGCCTCCGCGCGCTCGGCCGACGCCGCCCCGAGCGCCGCGCGAGCCTCCGCGCGCGCCCGGTCGGCGTCGGCCCGCAGGCGCCGCTCGGCGCGGCGCGCGCCGGCGAGCTCCGCCGTCGCGGCGTCCGCGCGCGCGACGGCGGCCCGCGCCTGGGCCTGCAGCTCGTCGACCTGCGCGGCCAGGCGGTCGCGGTCGCGTCGCAGCCGGGCCACCTCGCTACGCTCCGAGCGCTCGGTCCGCAGCGTCACGTCGAGCGCGCGGGCGCGCTCGACCGACACCTCCCAGCCGGCCGGGCGGAGCAGGAACGCGCCGGCGGCGCGCTCACGGACGAGGGCGGGCGCGGTGTCGTCCTCGTCGCCGAGAGCCGTCCCGACGTCCCGGGCAGCGGTCAGGTCGTCGCTCGGGCCGTCGTCGTCGGGGACCCCGCCATCCTGGGGCGCCTCCGTGACGGTCCCGTGCTCGCGCGACCAGGCGGCGGCGACGGCGTGCCGGAACCCCGCGTCGTCGACCAGCGCGCGCCACAGCGGTGCCGCACCGGCCGACGCGCGCCGACGGGGCGCGAAGGCGCGGACGCGCTGGAGCGCGACGGGGACGAGGGCGGGATCGAGCGCGCCGAGCGCGTCGGCCGCCGCCTCGACGAGCAGCGCGCGCACCGACGACGGGACGTCCCCCGCTGGTCCGCCGGTGCCCGACCCCTCGGCCATCGTCCCCCTCCTCCGCGAGCTCGCCGCCGCGACGCCCGGACATTTCGTCCCCGATCGTCCCGATTCCCCGGGGACCACCCTATGCCGTCCGGACGTCGGCACCGCCTGGCCTGCCGACCGTGTCGGTGGCCGTCGCTAGCCTCGCCGCCATGTCGTCCGGTCCCCTCCTCACCTCCTCGCGCGGAGAGCCCGGACCGAGCGGCGTCCCCGTCCAGCCCACGCTCGACGACCTGGGGACGCCCCTGCGCGACGTGACGTTCGTCGTCGTGGACCTGGAGACCACGGGTGGCTCGCCCGCGGGCGCGGGCATCACCGAGATCGGTGCCGTGAAGGTCCGCGGCGGCGAGGTGCTCGGGGAGTTCCAGACGCTCGTCGACCCCGGCGTCCCGGTCCCGGCCTTCGTGGCGCGCCTGACGGGGATCACCTCGTCGATGGTGGCCACCGCCCCGCGCATCGAGGCCGTGCTGCCGAGCTTCCTCGAGTTCGCGCGCGGCGCCGTGCTCGTCGCGCACAACGCGCCGTTCGACATCTCGTTCCTCAAGGCCGCGTGCCGGGCCGCGGACTACGAGTGGCCCGGGAACCAGGTGCTCGACACGGTGCCGCTGGCGCGCCGCGTCGTGACCCGCGACGAGGCGCCGAACCACAAGCTCGCGACCCTCGCGGCCCTGTTCCGTGCGACCGTGACGCCGGACCACCGCGCGCTCGCCGACGCGCGGGCCACGGTCGACGTCCTGCACGCGCTGCTCGCCCGGCTCGGGCCCCTCGGCGTCACGCATCTCGAGGACCTCGCCGGGGCGACGGACCCCGTGCCCCAGGACGTGCGGCGCAAACGGCACCTCGCGGACGGGCTGCCGGACGCGCCGGGCGTCTACCTGTTCCGCGGGCCCGGGGACGAGGTGCTCTACGTCGGCACCTCGACGTCGATCCGGCGCCGCGTGCGGTCGTACTTCACGCGCTCGGAGAAGCGCAGCCGCATCACCGAGATGGTGCGCATCGCGCACACCGTCACGCCGGTCGTGTGCGCGACGCCGCTCGAGGCGCAGGTGCGCGAGCTGCGCCTCATCGCGGAGCACGCGCCGCGGTACAACCGGCGGTCGCGCCACCCCGAACGCATGACCTGGGTCCGGCTCACGGACGAGACGTACCCGCGACTGTCCGTCGTGCGGGACGTGCGCGCGCCCGCGTCGCACATCGGGCCCTTCGCCTCGAAGCAGCAGGCCCAGGCCGCCGTCGACGCCCTCCACGACGCGTTCCCCCTGCGCCAGTGCACGCGACGCCTCCCGGTGGTCGCCTCCCCCGGGGCGACGGCGTGCGTCCTCGCCGAGATGGGACGGTGCTCGGCACCGTGCACGACGACGGAGCACGATTCGGGCTACGGGGCCGTCGCCGACGGCGTCCGTCAGGCGTTCGAGGGCGACCCCTCGCGCGTCGTCGCCGAGCTCGGCCGCCGCATCGTCGCCCTCTCGCGCGACGAGCGGTTCGAGCAGGCGGGCGAGCTCACGCACCGGCTGCGGGCGTTCCTCACGGGCGCCGCGCGCGCCCAGCGGCTTGCCCCGCTCGCCGCGTGCGCCGAGCTCGTCGCAGCCCGCCCGACGGACGCGGGCGGGTGGGAGATCGTCGTGGTGCGCCATGCGCGCCTGGCCGCGACGGGCGTGAGCCCACCCGGCGCGGACCCGTGGCCCCTCGTGGACGCGCTCGTCGCGACCGCGGAGACCGTCGCCCCGTCCGTGCCGCCGGCCCCGGCGAGCCACCCCCACGAGGCCGAGATCCTGCTGTCGTGGCTCCAGGAACCGGGAGTGCGGATCGTCGACGTCAGCGGCCCGTGGGCGTGCCCCGTCCGCTCCGCCGGGTCGCACGTGGACCTCGCGGCCACGGCGCGCGACGTCGCGCGCCGGGCGGGCCCCGACGACGGCCCCGACCTGGCGCACGCGTCGCCCGGCGTGACCGTAGAGTGGTCGCCAGTCGACGACCCGACCCCGGAGGAACCATGCTGACCGCCATCGTCCTGATCGACACCGACCCCGCCCGCATCCCCGAGGTCGCGTCCGAGGTCGCGGACCTCAGGGGCGTCAGCGAGGTCTACTCGGTCACGGGCAAGGCGGACCTGGTCGCCATGGTCCGGGTCCAGGAGCACGACCAGCTCGCCGACGTCATCGCGGACCGCATCAGCAAGGTCCCCGGCGTCGTGCGCACCGAGACGTTCATCGCGTTCCGCGCGTACTCGAACGTCGACCTCGAGCAGGCGTTCGCGCTCGGTCTCGACGACTGACGGACCCGCCCGCGTCGGGGCCGGCCCGTCCCGCCAGGACGGTCAGTCCCGCCCCGAGGCCTCGGCCCAGCGCGCGAGGGCGTCGCGCGCGGCGCCCGTGTCCACGCTGCGGGCGGCGAGGTCGTAGGCGGCCCGGAGCCGATCGACGAGCGAGCCCTCCGACGTCCCGGGCAGCGTGCCGTCCGCGACGAGCCCGGCCGCCGCGTTGAGCAGCACCGTCTCCCGCACCGGACCGGTCTCGCCCGCCAGGAAGCGTCGCGCCACGTCGGCGTTGTGCGCCGCCTCGCCGCCCCGCAGGTCGGCGATCGTCACCGGCGCGAGGCCGAGGTCGGCGACCGGGTCGAGCCGGTGCTCGGTGACGACGCCGTCGCGCACCTCCCACACCGTCGCGCCGCCGGTCGCCGCGAGCTCGTCGAGCCCGTCGTCCCCGCGGAACACGAGCGCCGAGGTGCCCCGTCCGGCGAGCACCCCGGCGATGAGCGGCGCCATGCGCGCGTCGGCGACACCGATCGCGGCGGCCCGCGGCTGCGCGGGGTTGGTCAGCGGGCCGAGGACGTTGAACGCCGTCGGGATGCCGAGCTCCTTGCGCGCGACGCCCGCGTGACGCATGGACGGGTGGAAGACCATCGCGAAGCAGAAGGTGATGCCCGCCTCCTGCACGATGCGCGCGACGCGCTCCGGACCGTGGTCGAGCCGGATCCCCAGCTCCTCGAGCACGTCCGCGGCGCCCGAGGACGAGGTCGCGGCACGGTTGCCGTGCTTGACCACCCGCACGCCCGCGCCGGCGATGACGAGCGAGGCCATCGTCGAGATGTTGACCGTGTGCGCGCGGTCCCCGCCCGTGCCCACGATGTCGACCGCCGGCCCGTCGACCGTGAACCGGCTCGCGTGGGCGAGCATGGCGTCGGCGAGCCCGGTGAGCTCGGCGACGGTCTCGCCCTTCGCGCGCAGCGCCACGAGGAAGCTCGCGAGCCGCACGGGAGACACCTCGCCGGACATCACCTGGTCCATCGCCCACGCGGTGGCGTCGGCGTCCAGGTCCTGGCCCGCGACGAGCTCGGTCAGCAGGCCGGGCCACGTGAGCCCCGTGCCCGTCGAGTCGCTCGTGGTCGAGGCGGCGGGGTGCGGGGTGGCGGTCACGGGGTGGCCCTTCGGCTGGTCGGTCTCCTGTCGGCTACCGCGTGCGGGCGGCACGCAGCAGGTCGGCGACGGCGCGCTGGAGGGCGACCGCGTCGAACGGCCGGGGCACCGCGTCGTCGGCGAGCGACCACGATGCTAGCCAACCGTCCTGCGGCCTGCCGGTGAGGACCAGGACGGGCGGGCAGCGGTAGACCTCGTTCTTGAGCTGGCGGCACAGCCCCATGCCGCCGGCCTTGTCGGCCTCCCCGTCGAGGACGAGCAGGTCCCAGCCGCCCGCGTCCGCGGCGGTCACGACGGCCGTCGGGGTCGCGACCTCGAGCCACTCGATGTCCGGCTGACCCGCACCCAGGCGCCGCCCGACCGCGAGCCGCACCTGCTCGCGCACCGTCACGTCGTCGCTGTAGAGGAGGATGCGCGGCGCGCGCGCGGACACGCTCGTGTCCCCGTGCGTCGTCGTCACGGTCGTCGTCATCGTCGTCACCGTCGCCTTCGTCGTTCCCTCGGGTGGGTCCGGGCGGGCGCGTCCCAGCACGTGCGGCGCGCGCGTCCCGACTGGCATCTTGGCACGTCGGAGCGGCTCGCAGCACCCCCTCGCCGGGTGTCGCCGCCGACCGGCGCGGGAGCCGGGACCAAGGGCCCTGGCAGGGCGCGGGAGCGCGCCAGTTTCATGGCACTTAGCAGCGATCCGTCACCAAGTGCAGGTCTCCGTGGGAAGATCTGGAGACATTGTGAGATTCACCGCCTCCGGGCGGCCGTCTGCGTGCCGCGAAGGGGCCGTTCGTCGGCCATAATGGCTCCTGTGTCGACCGCAACGGCTGCCCCCCACGCCCATCAGCACGTGAGCGTCAACCGACCGAACCCCGTCTCGGTCGGGACGATCGTGTGGCTGGCCAGCGAGCTCATGTTCTTCGCCGGCCTCTTCGCCATGTACTTCACGGTCCGCGCCGTGATGCCCGCCGACGAGTGGGCGCTCCAAGCGGACAAGCTCAACCTGACCTTCGCGGCGATCAACACGACCGTCCTGGTGCTGTCGTCGGTGACGTGCCAGATGGGCGTGTGGGCCGCCGAGCGCTTCCAGCCCGTGCGCACCGGATCGATCTTCCAGGTGAACCGCTGGGGGATGAACGAGTGGATGACCCTCACGTTCCTCATGGGCGCGTTCTTCATCGGTGGTCAGATCTTCGAGTACGCCGAGCTCGTCGAGCACGGGGTCTCGATCTCCTCGACGCCCTACGGCTCGGTCTTCTACATCACGACCGGCTTCCACGGCCTCCACGTCGTCGGCGGCCTGATCGCCTTCCTGTTCCTTCTCGGCCGCTCGTTCTCGGCCAAGAACTTCGGGCACCACGAGGCCACGACGGCCATCGTGACGTCCTACTACTGGCACTTCGTCGACGTCGTGTGGATCGCGCTGTTCTTCGTGATCTACATCCTGCGCTGACGACACGCCCGGGGCCCGCCCCGGTCCGCCCACCCGCCCCCTGCTCCCCCACCTGCGAGACGAGGATCATTTCGTGAAGGCACTCGCCGCCCGCAGACACCACCGCTTCGCGCCGGTCGTGCTGCTGCTGCTGGCGCTGCTGGTCACCGGTGGCGTCTACGCCGCCTTTGCACCGACCTCGGCCAACGCCGAGACCGCCAGCACCGAGGACATCGAGACCGGCCAGAAGCTGTTCCAGGCCAACTGCGCCACGTGCCACGGCCCGAACGCCGAGGGCACGGACACGGCTCCGTCGCTCGTCGGTGTCGGTGCCGCGTCGGTCGACTTCCAGGTGTCCACCGGCCGCATGCCCATGCAGATGGACGGTCCGCAGGCCATCCAGAAGCCTCGCCAGTTCGACGAGGAGCAGACGGCGCAGCTCGC
>JAQSXO010000166.1 GCA_029256625.1 Cellulosimicrobium sp.
GGTGCCGGTCGGCATCGCCGCCGCGTCCGACGAGCCGCTGCGTGCCGCCGGTCGCGTGTCGGTCGTGTCCGCCTTCGCGTCCATGGCGTCCCTCGCGGCGCCGCCGCTGCTGGGGCTCGCCGCCGAGGCCATGGGTGCCCGCCACGCGCTCGTGCTCATCGTGGCCGCGATGGTGCTCAGCGTGCTGCTCGCGCGCCAGGTGACGCCCCTCCGCACCCCGGCCGCGCTCTCGGCCCGGACGCGCCGTCCCGCGGGGGACGCGCACGACGGCGTACCGTCCCGGGTGGAGGATGGTCCCGAGGCCGACGCGAAGGTCGACGCGGACGCCGCGGCCCCTGTCGCCGCGTCCGTCCCGGACGGCGCGCCCGACGGCGCCGACGACCCGCGTCGCACCCCGCGGTCGCGCCGGCCCCGCGCGTCGGCCCGCACCGGGACGTCCGCCACCGCTCGTCGTGCCTCGGCACGCCGCCCCCGAACCCGCCCGTCGCACCGCCGCGAGGAGACCTCCGCATGACCGCCGCCCGTACCGACCGCCGCGTCGCCCTCGCCACCTGGGCCGTGTTCGCGGTCTTCTTCCTCAACGGGTTCAACTTCGCGACCTGGGCGTCGCGACTGCCCGCGGTCCGCGACTCGCTCGGCTTCACCGAGGCGCAGATGGGCCTGCTGCTGCTCTTCATGGCGGTCGGGTCGCTGCTCGCGCTCCCGCTCTCCGGCATGGTCGTCCAGCGGCTCGGCGCGTCGAAGGCCGTCACGCTGTTCGCCGTCGCGAACGTCGTCGGCCTCGTCACGGCCGTCACCGGCGTGGCGACGGGGGAGGACGCCGTCGTCCGCATCGGGCTCTTCCTGGCCGGCATCGGCACCGGCGTCTGGGACGCGGCGATGAACCTCGAGGGCGCCGCCGTCGAGCAGCGCCTCGGCAAGGCGATCATGCCGCGCTTCCACGCCGGGTTCTCCTTCGGCACCATGGCCGGCGCCGGCGTCGGGGCTCTCATGGCCGCGCTCCACGTGCCGGTCCAGGCGCACCTCACGGCCGCCGTCGTGCTGAGCCTCCTCGGCGTCCTGTGGTCCGTGCGGTTCTTCCTGCCCGCGGGGCAGGTCGAGCACGTCGTGGACGCGGCCGAGGACGCCGCCGGGTCGGACCCCGCTGCCGCGGCCGGCAGCGGCGCGCCGCTCACCGCGTCGGAGAACGCGCGCGGTGCGCTCAGCGCGTGGACCGAGCCGCGCACGCTGCTCATCGGCCTGGTCGTGCTCGCGGCCGCGCTCACCGAGGGCGCCGCGAACGACTGGGTGAGCCTCGCCGTCGTCGACGGCTTCGGGACCTCCGACGCCATGGGCGCCGTCGGCCTCGCCGTGTTCCTCACGGCCATGACCGGGATGCGCCTGCTCGGCACCGGCCTGCTCGACCGGTACGGGCGCGTCACCGTGCTCCGGCTCGGGGCGGCGCTCGCGCTCGTCGGCCTGCTCCTCTTCACGCTCTCGCCGAGCCTCTGGCTCGCCCTGCTCGGTGTGGTCGCGTGGGGCATGGGCGCCGCGCTCGGCTTCCCCGTCGGGATGAGCGCCGCGTCCGACGACCCGGCGCGCGCCGCCGTGCGCGTGAGCGTCGTCGCGACCATCGGCTACTCCGCGTTCTTCATGGGGCCGCCGCTCATCGGCTTCCTCGCCGAGCACGTCGGCTACCGCGGCGCGCTCCTCGTGATCGCCGTCCCGGTCGTCGTCGGCCTCCTCGTCGTCGGCGCCACCCGCCCTCTCCCCACCGCCGCGGGCTCCGCGGGCCAGCAGGCGGCCCAGCGCTCCGAGGAGACCCCCAACCGTTGACCGCGCCGCGGGCCCGGGCGCGGGCGAACTACGCTGGGGCGGTGACGTGCGAACCCGCTGCCCCCGTCGACCGCGACCTGCCCGAGATCGTCCGGACCGCCCCGGGCCTGCGCCCCGACGCCGTCGGGGCGCCGTCCCTGGCGGAGCTGACGACGCTGCGCGTCGGTGGCCCGGCGGACCGGTACGTCGAGGCGCACAGCGAGGCCGAGCTCGTGGACACCGTGCGCGCGGCGGACGACGCCGGCGAGCCGCTGCTCGTGATCGGCGGCGGGTCGAACCTGCTCGTCGGGGACGAGGGCTTCGGTGGCGTCGTCGTGCGCGACCTGCGGCGCGGGATCACCGTGGACGCGGAGGACTCGTGCGGTGGTGCCAGCTTCCACGCGCCGGCCGGGCAGGACTGGGACGAGCTCGTGGCGCGCGCGGTCGCGGAGGAGTGGGTGGGCGTCGAGGCGCTCTCCGGCATCCCCGGCACGGTCGGTGCCGCGCCCGTCCAGAACATCGGCGCGTACGGGCAGGAGGTCGCGGGCGTGATCTCGACCGTGCGCGTCTGGGACCGGCAGCGGTCGCGCGTGCGCACGCTCGCGCTGGGCGAGCTCGCGTTCGGGTACCGCACGTCGCTGCTCAAGCGCAGCATGCACGCGGCCGCGGCCGCGGACGAGCCGGGTGGCGACGGCGAGGGGAGCGGTCCGTGGTACCCGTCGCCGCGCTACGTCGTGCTCGACGTCGGGTTCCAGGCACGCCTCGGATCGTTGTCCGCGCCGGTCGCGTACCCCGAGCTCGCGCGCACGCTCGGGGTCCAGGTGGGCGACCGCGCTCCGAGCGCCGACGTGCGTGACGCCGTCCTCGCGCTCCGCGCGCGCAAGGGCATGCTGCTCGACGGCGTCGGCCCGGACGTCGCGCCCGCGTCGCCCGACGGCGCCGCGGGGGGCGGGGAGGGGCCGGACCACGACCGCTGGAGCGCCGGGTCGTTCTTCACGAACCCCGTCGTCCCGGCGGAGCAGGCCGACCTCCTCCCGGCGGAGGCCCCGCGCTACCCGGTGCGGTCGGCGACGCCGTCCCGCACGACGGGCCCGAGCCTCGGCGAGATCGACCCGACGCTCGTCAAGACGTCCGCGGCGTGGCTCATCGAGCACGCGGGCTTCACCAAGGGCTTCGGTGTGCACGGGGCGTCGAGCCTCGCGCGGCTCTCGACCAAGCACACGCTGGCGCTGACCAACCGCGGCGGCGCGGGGGCGGGGGACCTCGTCGAGCTCGCGCGCGCGGTGCGTGACGGCGTCCTCGACGCGTTCGGCGTCGAGCTCGTCCCCGAGCCCGTCCTCGTCGGCGTCTCCCTCTGACCGTGCCGCGCTGAGTGCATGAAACAGTCGCGTCCAGGCCCCGCCGGCGCGACTATTTCATGCACTCAGCGAGCGGCGGGGTCAGTAGACGAGGACCGTCGTGCCCGGGTCAGCGCGCCAGGAGTCCCAGAGCCAGTTCATCGCGGAGTTCGCGACGCGCACGCAGCCGTGGGACGCGGGCCAGGGCGGGATCGAGCCCGAGCCGTGCACCGCGATGCCGCCCGTGAAGAACTTGGGTCGCCACATGTCGCCGAGCTCGAGGCTCGACGAGTGGTTGCCGTCGACCTGCCGACCCACGTGGAACTCGCCGCGCGGCGTGCTCGCGCGGTAGGTGCGGCCCTTCGCCTCGTACGACTCCCCGTTGCCCGACGACGCGTTGATCACCGTGACGACCCGGCCGTCCTCGACGGCGAGCAGGAGCTGGCGGTCGAGGTCGATCTCGATGACCTTGCCCGACCCGCTGCGCGGCTGCGGCGTGACGCCCTCGTCGAGCGCGGCCTGCGTCGCGGGGCCCACGACGCCGTCGCGCGAGAGTCCCGCGGCCTTCTGCAGGGCCCACACGGCCTGCTGCGTGCCGCCGCCGAAGTCGCCGTCGGGCGCACTGATGAAGTAGCCGAGGTCGGCGAGGCGCTGCTGGAGCGCGACGACGCGGTCGCCCGTCGTCCCGCGTGACAGCTCGGCCGGCTCGACCGGCGCGGGCGGCGGCTCGGGGGTCGGCTCCGGGGCGGGCGGGGGCGTGGTCGGCGCGGGCGCCTCGGTCGGTGTCGGGTCCGGGGTCGGCTCGGGCTCGGGCGGTTCGGCCGGCTCGGGAGCGGTCTCCGTCGGGCTGGGGCTCGCGGGCTCGCTGGTCGCGGGTCCGTCGGCGGTGGCCGACGGCGTCCGGCCCGGCTCGAGGTCCGGCAGCCCGGCCTGGCAGCCCGCGAGCGCCAGCGCCGTCACCAGCACGCCCACCGCCGCGCGCGCCGTCGCCCGCGGGCGGCGACCCACCGGGTGCCGCCCCCGGCCGCCGCCCCGCGCGACGTTCGCGGCGCCCGCCACGGGTCCTGCCGCCGCGTGCGCCTCGACACCCGTCCGCGCGCCGTCCGAAGCTCCGTCCTCCACCTGGTCCCCCTCGTGTGTGCTGCGGCGTCCGCCGCGGAGCACCATCATGCGCCCCGCCCCGCATCAGGACGCCCCGCTGCGGCGCCTGTCGACGGATCGTGACCCTGTCGTGACGCGTGCGCCGCGTCGGCCGTCCCGACGGCTCCGTCGGCCGGATCCACCCGCGGCCGGGTCAGCCCGTGGCCGGTCCGCCACGGGGCTGCTCGTGGAGCAGCGCACCGCGCACCAGGTCGAGGACCTGGTCGTCGGACAGCCCTGCCTCCCGACCGGCGCGGGCGAGCTCGTGCGCCGCGTGGCGGGCGGCGACGTCGGTGGGGGAGACGCCGTCGGACACGACGGTCCCGGCCCGGCGCCGGGTCGTCACGACCCCCGCCGCCTCGAGCTCGCGGTACGCGCGGGCCACGGTCCCCGGCGCGAGCCCGAGGTCGGTGGCGAGCGCGCGGATCGTCGGGAGCCGGTCGCCGACCCGGAGGCGCCCCGCGGCGACGTGCGCGACGACCTGCCGGCGGATCTGCTCGTACGGCGCGAGACCCGACCGCAGGTCGATCTCGACGCGCAGCTCAGGGGACGGCATGGCCGTGCCCCGCAGCGGTGGGCGCGTTCGCGCGCTCGTCCGCCCGGGCGTCCGGGTCTGGGGCGGGCCGCACGACGACCGCGATCGCCGCCAGCGCCAGCCCGACCGCGACGACCACCAGGACGGCCGCGCCCGGGTAGCCCGCCCGCGCCGCGGCGCTCGCGCCGACGCCGAGCATCCCGGCGGCCGTCAGCCCGAGCGCGAGCTGCGCGCCGCGCAGGACGCGGTGCGCGGACGCGCGCCGCAGGGCGAGGTCCCACGCCTCGTCGACCTGCGCGACTGCCGGCCGGCGCGCGACGAGTCGCAGCACGCCCTCCGCGCCCGCGACGACCAGCACGGCTGCGAGCGCGAGCCACACGCCGTAGAACGCGCCGGGGTAGGGGCTCGCGGTCGAGGTCCCGTCGCCCACGACGCGGGTCACCGACCGTCCGTCGTCGCCCGCGGTGAGCGCCCCGACCACGGCGAGCAGCACGACGAGCGCCCCGAGCGACCAGGTGAGGCGGCGCAGGGCCCGCGGCGCGACGTCGCCGACGGTCCGGGGCCGCAGCGTGGCCGCGCGGACCGCGGCCCGTTGGCGCGGCCAGGTCCGCTCCCCGACGGCGTGCGCGCCGAGGTAGGTCAGGCCGACGAGCGCGGGGGAGAGCCCCACGAGCACGCCCTCCCCGAGACCCCCGACGGCGGTCGCGGCGGCCTGGGCGACGACCGCACCGACGAGGACTGCGGCCGTCACCGCGGCGACGCTGACCGTCGTCGCGTGCCGGCGTGCGGCGCGGCGCACGGGGTCCTCCCGGGCGAGCCCGTGGAGCGAGGGCTCGCGCGTCGCCGCC
Source organism: Cellulosimicrobium sp. (assembly GCA_029256625.1). Lineage (GTDB taxonomy): Bacteria > Actinomycetota > Actinomycetes > Actinomycetales > Cellulomonadaceae > Cellulosimicrobium. The sequence continues at coordinate 5,655 of JAQSXO010000166.1, forward strand.
CGGGAGACCAGCACGACGGCGACGCCGAGCCCCACGAGCACGGCCAGCACGGCCACCGCGGCACCGCTCCACAGCAGGTCGTAGCCCGCCGGGAGGAAGAGGTCGACGCCCTGCGGCTCCTCGGACGACTTTTGTATCAACACTTCAGTACATTCCCACGACGGGTGCGCCCGGTCAAGGCCCCGTCGGGCACCGGGCCTCCGTCACCGCGCATGAGAGGACTCTCATGCGCGTCTCACCGCCGGCCCACGCGCGTGCGGTGCGCTGGGCCCATGACGCTCGCCCCTCCCACGCCCGACCAGCGCGCCTGGCTCGACCTGCTCACCGCACCCGAGGCGGGGGAGCTGCTGGCCGTGGCGCTCGGGGCCGACGGTGCGAGCCTCGGCACGTGGCGGGTGCACCAGGTGCACGCGCGCCCGGGCGCGGAGGTCACGGTCGGGTACGACGTCGTCGCGCACCGGGCGCTCGCGGCCCGCCCGGACGCGGGTCCCGCCACCGTCGACGCCGCCGAGTACCTGCTCGCCACGACGGCGCCCCTGTCGCCCCACGTCGTCGGCCCCGGGGTCGTCCGTCTCGCGGACGGACCGCGCGTCGTGCACGTGTGGCGCCACCCCGCCGACCCGCTGCTGCCCGGCCTCGCCGCGGCGTGCGACGCGGACGAGCTCACGCGCCGCCTCGCGGCGGCGGGGGCGCTCGCGCCCGGCGAGGCCGTCGAGTCGGTCTCGATGGTCGCGTACCGACCTCTGCGGCGCGCGGTGCTGCGCGCGCGGACGTCCTCGCGCACGGTCTACGTCAAGGTCGTCCGGCCGGACCGGGCGCGGTCGCTCGTCCGCCGGCACGACCTCTTCCGGTCCACCTCCGTGCGCGCCCCGCGCTGCCTCGCGTGGGACGACGACGGCGTGGTCGTCCTCGAGGAGGCGCGCGGCCCGTCGCTCGCGCAGCACCTCGCGGCGGCCGGACCGGACGACCAGCCCACGGCGATCGACCCGCGCGAGCTCGTGCGGGCGCTCGACGCCCTCCCGGCGCGCGCGACGACCCTGCGGCGCCGCCCCGCGTGGGCCGAGCGCGTCGAGCACTACGGGGCGTCGGCGCTCGCGGTGCACGGCCTCGACGGGGACCGGGTGGACCGCGTCGTGCGCGAGGTCCGGTCGGCCGTCGCGACGCGCGACCCCGGGCCGGTCGTCGCGGCGCACGGAGACTTCTACGAGGCCAACGTCCTGCTCGACACCGCGCCGGGCGCGCGTGCTCCCGCCGGGCCCCGCGTGGGCGTCCTGCTCGACGTCGACACGCTCGGCCCGGGGCACCGTGTGGACGACCTCGCGTGCCTCGTCGCGCACCTGGCCGTGCTGCCGTCCCTCGCGCCGACGGTGTACGGCGGTGTGGGGGCGCTCGTCGAGCGGTGCCTGGCCGTGTTCGACGAGAGCGTCGACGCGGCGGCCCTGCGGGCGCGGGCGGCCGGCGTCGTGCTGTCCCTCACGACGGGCGCGGCGTCGCACGACCTCGCCGACGCGTGGCTGCGGGTCGCGGAGGGGCTGCTGGACGCGGCCCCCGGGACGGTCGCCGACGAGCCCGTCCCCGTTCCTGAGAGCACTCTCATCGGCGCCTCCTCGGCATCTCACGCGTGACCGCGAGGCTCAGAACATGCACGGCCGAGGGGTCGTGCGCACCATCGGACGAAGGAGAAGGATCATGAAGGCAC
>JAQSXO010000167.1 GCA_029256625.1 Cellulosimicrobium sp.
CCGGGCCGCGATGCGCAGCGTCTTCTTCTCGCCGCCGCCCGCGATCCACAGCGGGATGCTCGGCTTCGCGCCCTCGCCGTCCACGACGACCCGCTGGAGGGGCTGCGGGTAGCACAGCGCGCCGTCCACCTGGTAGCGCTGGCCCTCGAACGTGCCCGACGACCCCGTGCGCCACATGCGCGCCATGATCTCGACGCCCTCGTCGAGCGCGCGCAGGCGCTCGCCCGCGCTCGGGAACCCGTACCCGTACGCGCGCCACTCGTGCTCGTACCAGCCCGCGCCGATGCCCATCTCGAGCCGGCCGCCGGAGACGTGGTCGACGGTCGCGGCGACCTTCGCCAGGTACGTCGGGTCCCGGTACGCCATGCACGTGCACATCTGGCCGAGGCGCACGCGCTGCGACGCCGCCGCGAACGCGGCCATGAGCGTCCACGCCTCGTGCGTCGCCTCGGTGCTCGGGGTCGGCGTGGTGTGGAAGTGGTCGTAGACCCACACGCCGTCCCAGGCGAACTCGCCGCCCGGCAGGGGCTCGCCCGCCGCGGCGTTGTCGGCGTAGTGCAGGAGGGAGAGCATCGTCTTCCAGTGGTCCTCGGGCGCGACGTCGACGAGGTCGTAGCGCCAGCCCTGCGGGATGAAGAGTCCGAATCGCATGGTCGTCACCCTATGCGGGTCGTCGGCGCCCGCAGCGCGCCCGCGGCGCTCGTCTCACCGCTCGGGCTTCTCACCAGACCGACCGTCCCCGCCGGGCGGGCGGCGAGCCCGCGCGGTGGGCAGGATGAGGTCATGATCGAAGCCTGGTCCGTCGCCGACGTACGCGCCGCCGAGGAGCCGCTGCTCGCCGCGGGCGTCCCGCTCATGGAGCGTGCCTCGTTCGCGCTCGCGACCGTCGTGGCCCGCGACCTCGCCCGACGACGGTCGGTCGCCCTGCCCGACGGCGGCCGTCGGGACGGGCGCGTGACGGGCGCCCGGGCGGTCCTGCTCGTGGGGTCGGGCAACAACGGCGGGGACACGCTCCACGCGGGCGCGTACCTCGCGCGCCGGGGCGTCGACGTGCTGGCCGTCCTGACCGGCGAGCACGCGCACGCGGGCGGGCTCGCGGCGCTCCGCGACGCGGGCGGTCGCGTCGAGGTGCTCGTCGGCAGTCCCGACGACGTGACACGGCCCGACCGTCCGCACGACCACCTCCACCCCCACGTCGCGGACCGCGTGGCCGTGCAGGTCGCGCGTGCCGACGTCGTGCTGGACGGGCTCGTCGGCATCGGCGCCCGCGGCGCGCTGCGAGGCGTCGCGGCCGACCTCGTGCGGCGCGTCTCCGCCGTGCTCGACGGGGACGACGAGCGGGCCACGGCCCCGACCGACGGCGGCCGGGGCGGGCGACGGCGGCCGTGGGTCGTCGCGGTGGACGCGCCGAGCGGCATCGGCGTCGACGACGGCACGGTGCCCGGGCCGGTGCTCCGGGCCGACCGCACGGTGACGTTCGGCGCGGCCAAGCCCGGGCTCCTGCTGCCGCCCGCGACGCACCTCGCCGGGCACGGCGCGGTCGTGGACATCGGGCTGCGTCCCGGTGCCTCCGCCGAGGACGGTGGAGCGCCGTCGCCCGTCGTGCGGCGGCTCGAGCCCGCGGACGTCGCGGCGCTGTGGGTCGCGCCCGGACCGACCGACCACAAGTACACGCGCGGCGTCGTCGGCGTCGTCGCGGGCACCCCGACCTTCCCGGGCGCGGCCGTGCTCGTCGCGAGCGCGGCGGTCCGCACGGGCCCGGGCATGGTGCGCTACCGAGGTCCCGACGACGCCACGCGCGCGGTCCTCGCGGCCCGGCCCGAGGTGGTGCCGGCCGCGGGCCGCGTGCAGTCCTGGGTGCTGGGTCCCGGCGTGCCGGCCGCGCCCGGTCCGGACGACGACCCCGTCGAGGACGGCGGCCAGCACGAGCGGGTCCGGCACGCGCTCGCGGCCGCGACGGGCGAGCTCGCCGCGGACGTCGTGGGGGAGCGGGTGCCCGCCGTCGTCGACGCGGGGGCGCTGTCCCTGCTGCCCGACCGCTGCCCGCCGTCGGTCGTCCTGACCCCGCACGCGGGCGAGCTCGCGACGCTCCTGCGGGCGCGTGGCGACGACGTGACGCGCGAGGACGTCGAGGCCGAGCCGCTGCGGTGGGCGCGGCGCGCGCACGAGGCCACCGGCGCGACGGTGCTGCTCAAGGGGTCGGCGACGGTCGTCGTCGGGCCGGAGGGTGCGTGGTCCCAGGCCGACGCGCCGGCGTGGCTCGCGACCGCGGGAGCGGGCGACGTGCTCGCCGGGATCCTCGGCACGCTGCTCGCGGCGCACGCCGGGCGGGTCGTGCGCGAGCCGGGCCTCGCCGCGGAGCTCGCGGCGGCCGCGGCCGTCGTGCACGGCCTCGCGGCGGAGCGCGCGAACCCGGGCGGCCCGGTCGCGGCGCTCGACGTCGCCGACGCGGTCCCCGCCGTCGTCGGGGAGCTGCTCGCCGCGCGCTGAGCGCGGGACCCACGCCGGTACCGTGGTGGGCGTGGTCCCCCTCCCCGTGCGCGACGGCCTCAACCCGACGCGCCTCGTGCTGCCGCACGACGCCGAGAGCGTCGCGCGGTACACGCGCGTGCTCGACTACGTGCGCCACCGCTTCCCGGACGACGCGGCCCGCCTGGCCGAGAAGGTGGCCGCGGGCGAGGTCGTCGACGGGCGCGGCCGACCGGTCGACGCGACCACGCCGTACGAGCCGCGCGGCTTCGTGTTCCTCTACCGGGATCCGCCGGTGGAGCCCGACGTGCCGTTCGCGGTCCGCGTGCTGCACCGCGACCGGGACCTGCTCGTCGTCGACAAGCCGCACTTCCTCGCGACGATCCCGCGCGGCGCGTACGTGGCGCGCTCGGTCCTCGTGCGGCTGCGGCGCGACCTCGACCTGCCCGAGCTCAGCCCCGCGCACCGGCTCGACCGTGTGACCGCGGGCGTCCTGCTGCTCACGCTGCGCCCGCAGGTGCGCGGCGCGTACCAGGAGCTCTTCGCACGGCGCGAGGTGCGCAAGACGTACGAGGCGGTCGCGCCGTGGGACCCGGCGCTCGAGCTGCCGGCGACCGTGCGCAGCCGCATCGTCAAACGGCGTGGCGTCATGCGCGCCGAGGAGGTCGACGGCGAGCCCAACGCGGAGAGCCGGGTCGACGTGATCGAGGCCGACCCGACCCGCGGCCTCGCGCGCTACCGGCTCGAGCCGCACAGCGGCAAGACGCACCAGCTCCGGCTGCACATGGCGCGCCTCGGCGTGCCGATCGTGCACGACAACTTCTACCCCGAGCCGTACGACGTCGCGCCGGACGACTACTCCCGGCCGCTCCAGCTCGTGTCGCGCTCGCTCGCGTTCGTCGACCCGTTCAGCGGCCGCGAGCGCCGCTTCGAGACGGACCGCGCGCTCGACGCCTGGTGAACCGTCCGGAGCCTCACAGCTCGAGCGCGACGCCCGGCGTCGGGACGCGCAGGAGCCCCGCCAGGCCGGCGCCGGCGAGGGCGCGCTCGACGTCGCCGACCGTCTCGCTGAAGTGCGCCCACCCCTCGGCGTGCACGGGGACGACGACGCGTGGCAGCAGAATCCGCGCGACCTCGGCCACGCCCGCGCCGTCGAGCGTGAGCGCCGCGCCGTCGAGGATCCCGGGGACGCGCGCGGCGCCCGCGTGGACGATCGCGACGTCGACGGGCCCGACGCGGTCGGGGACGTCGGCGACGAGTCCCGGGTCGGCGTTGTCCCCGGAGAGGTAGACGCGGGGGAGCCCGTCGCCGTCGAGCACGAACCCGGTGACGTCGCCGAGCACGCGCTCCGCACCCTCGGGCCCGTGCCGCGCCGGGACGCCCGTCACGCGCAGCGCGCCGCCGTCGGGCCGGGGCAGCACGGTCGCCTCCCAGGGAGCGAGCCCGACGACGCCGGGGACGTCGGGCGCGAGCCGCGCCGCGCCCGCGGGGGTCGTCAGGACGTGCCGGACCTCCGGCAGGAGCGCCCGGCCGCTGAGGTCGAGGTTGTCGACGTGCTGGTCGTGCGACACGAGCGCGACGTCGAGCGGGCCGAGCGCGTCGGGGGCGGCGGCGGGGCCGCGCAGGCGCGTGCTCGTGCCGCCCCCGGGGCGCGGGTAGTCGCGAGGCGCGTCGAAGCCGGGGTCGGAGACGATCGTCAGCCCGCCGAGGCGGAGCAGGAGGGCGGGCCCGCCGACGTGCAGCAGGGTGAGCCCCGCGCCGTGGGTCGTGGAACCGGCATCGTCGGGTCGGGGAGCGGGGTGGGGAGCGGTGGTCATGGCTCCAGCCTCACGCGCGGCGGGAGGTCCTGACAGTGGCCCGAAGGACGGTCAACGGTAGGATCAGGCCATGACCGTCCTCGCACCCGCCACCGAGCCGGCACAGGCATCCGGAGCGTCGACCGGAGGACCCGCCCGACGACGCGAGCGCGTCGCCGTCGTGGCCTTCGACGGCATCAGCCCGTTCCACCTCGCCGTCCCCAGCCTCGTCCTCGGTTCCGACGCCGTCGGCGGCGGACCGCCCACCGGGCCCGGGTACGACGTCGCGGTGTGCGCGCCGGAGCCCGGGCGCCTCGCGACGTCGGCCGGGTTCGCGCTGCACGTCGACCACGGGCTCGAGGCCGTCCGGGACGCGGGGACCGTCGTGCTCCCGAGCTGGGACCCCGACGTCGAGCCGCCGCGCGCGCTCCTGGCCGCGGTGCGGGCCGCGCACGAGCGGGGCGCCCGTGTCGTCGGGCTGTGCCTGGGAGCCTTCCTCGTCGCCGCGAGCGGCGTGGCGGACGGGCGGGAGGTCGTGACGCACTGGCGCGCGGCCGAGCGGCTCGCCCGGGACCACCCGGCCGTCACGGTCCGCAGCGACGTCCTGTGGGTGGACCACGGGGACGTCGTCACGTCGGCCGGGACCGCGGCGGCGCTCGACTGCTGCCTGCACCTCGTGCGGCAGGACCACGGCGCGCGCGTCGCGGCGCGCGTCGCCCGGGCGCTCGTGCTCGCGCCGCACCGCACGGGCGGGCAGGCGCAGTTCGTCCCCGCGCCGGTGCCGCCGCAGGACACGGCCGACCCGGTGGAGCTCGCGATGGTCTGGGCGCGCGCCCACCTCGACGAGCCGATCTCGCTCGACGCCTGGGCGCGCGCGGCGGGGACGTCGCGGCGCACGTTCACCCGCCGGTTCGCCGCGCGCACCGGCCTCAGCCCGGTGCAGTGGTTGCTGGACCAGCGCGTCGACCGGGCGCGCGAGCTGCTCGAGACGACGGAGCTGGGCGTCGACCGGGTCGCGGACGCGGCGGGCCTCGGCTCGGCGGAGTCGCTGCGTCACCACTTCCGCGCGCGCCTCGGGACCAGCCCGTCGCGGTACCGCGTCGAGTTCCGGGGAGAGCCGACGAGCCGGTCGACCGACCGCGGTCCGACGCGCCTCCTCGGCGGGGGACGACGGTGAGAGAATCGTCCACCGTGAGCGACACCCAGCGCACGACCCCGGCCGGCACACCCGCCGGCGCCCCCGACCCGCACGCCTACCCGGCGCGCGCCGTCGTCGACCTGGCCGCGATCCGGGACAACGTCCGTGCCCTCGCGGGGCACGCGCCGTCGGCTCAGGTGATGGCCGTCGTCAAGGCCGACGCCTACGGGCACGGCCTCGTGGCGAGCGCGCTCGGGGCGCTCGCGGGCGGCGCGACGTGGCTCGGCACCGCGCAGCCGAGCGAGGCGCTCGCGCTGCGCGCCGCCGGGATCGGGCCCGAGCGGGCACGCGTCCTCACGTGGCTCTACCCGCCGGGAGCGCCGCTGCGCGACCTCGTCGAGGCGGACGTCGACGTCTCGCTCGCCGCGCGCTGGGCGGTCGACGAGGTCGTCGCCGCGGCGCGTGCCACGGGTCGGACCGCGCGCGTGCACCTCGCGGTCGACACGGGCCTCGGCCGCAACGGGATCATGCCCGCCGACCTGCCCGACGTGCTCGACGCCGTCGCGCGCGCGCAGGCCGAGGGCGCGGTGCGCGTCGTCGGGCTCTGGTCGCACCTCGCGTTCGCGGACGAGCCCGGGCACCCGAGCGTCGTCGCGCAGGCCGACGTGCTCGACGAGGCCGTCCGCCTCGCCGAGCGTGCGGGCGTCGCGCCCGAGCTGCGCCACCTCGCGAACTCGGCCGCGACGCTGACCGCGCCGCGCACCCACTACGACCTCGTCCGACCCGGCCTCGCGGTGTGGGGCATGACGCCCGTGCCGCAGCTCGGGCCGCCGTCGCGGTACGGGCTGCGCCCCGCGATGACGCTCGAGGCGCGGCTCGCGACGGTCAAGCGCGTGCCCGGCGGGCACGGCGTGTCGTACTCGCACCACTACACGACCCCGCAGGACACGACGCTCGGCGTCGTCCCCCTCGGGTACGGCGACGGGATCCCGCGGCACGCCTCGGGCGGCGGGCCCGCGGGGGCGCCCGGTGGCCCGGTGCTCGTCGGCGCGCGTCCCGGCGACGGCGGTCGGGTCCTGCGCGTCGCGGGACGCGTGTGCATGGACCAGCTCGTGCTCGACCTCGGCCCGGACGCGGCAGAGCGCGCGGGTGACGTCGTCACGCTGTTCGGCGCGGGCGACGGCGTCGAGCTCGACGGCGTCCCGACCGCCGAGGACTGGGCCCGGGCCGCCGGGACCATCAGCTACGAGATCACGACGCGCCTCGGCGCGCGCGTGCCGCGCGAGCACGTAGGGACCCACGTGCTCGACGACGGCGCGCGGGCGCTGCTCGCGCACGACCCGAGACAGCACCCCAGCACGGAAAGGACGGTCCGCGCATGAGCGACGACCCGACCCCCTCGACGCCCGCAGCGCCCCCCGCCGACGTGGCCGACGCGCGCGGCGTCGTCGTGCTGCCCGACGCCGACGCGACCCGCGCGTTCGGCCGCGCTCTCGCCGGGGTGCTGCGCGCGGGCGACCTCGTGATCCTCACGGGCGACCTCGGTGCCGGGAAGACGACGCTCACGCAGGGCATCGGTGCGGGGCTCGGCGTGCGCGGCCAGGTCGCGTCGCCGACGTTCATCGTCGCGCGCGAGCACCCCTCGCTCGGTGACGGCCCGGCGCTCGTGCACGTCGACGCGTACCGCCTCGGCTCGCTCGACGAGGTCGACGCGCTCGACCTCGACTCGAGCCTGGACGAGTCGGTGACCGTCGTGGAGTGGGGCAGCGGGCTCGTGGAGGCGCTCGCGGGCGACCGGCTCGAGATCGTGCTCGAGCGCCCGCGCGGCGACGTCGGCGCCGGGCAGGGGTCGGACGACGACGCCCCCGAGGCCGGCGCGCGGCGCGTGACCGTGCGCGGCGTGGGCTCGCGCTGGTCCGGCCTCGACGTCGCCG
>JAQSXO010000168.1 GCA_029256625.1 Cellulosimicrobium sp.
TTCTTCCGCGGCGAGGTCATGGCGCGCTACGGCGACCAGGTCTCGGCCGCGAGCTGGGACTCCGTGATCTTCGACGTGCCGGGCGCGCCGTCGCTCCAGCGGGTCCCGATGATGGACCCGCTGCGGGGGACGCGGGCGCACATCGGTGCGCTGCTCGACGCGAGCCCGGACGCGGCGGCGCTGCTGGCGGGTCTGGCGGGCCCGTCGTGAGCCGCGGCGACTAGGCTGGACGTACGACGGCGCCCGCCCCTCGCGGAACGGGCGCCGCGTGCGAGCAGGGCCGGGAAGGGCGCGAGCCCCGACCGGGTTGGAACGGACAGAGCGTCGGCGCGGCACCGGGTCGACGGACGAGGGAGGCAGCCATGGCGGGTACCGAACGCACCCACGCGTCGCACGAGGACCGGCGTCCCGACGACGAGCCCGAGGGCCCCGAGGTCCCGGTCGCGCCGCAGGCGCAGTCGCGCGACGCCGAGGTCGACGCTCTCCTCGAGGAGATCGACGAGGTGCTGGAGACGAACGCGGAGTCCTTCGTCCGGGGCTTCGTGCAGAAGGGCGGCGAGTAGGAAGGGTGACGGCAACCCGATGAGCACGGACCAGTCAGGGCGCCTGCCCGACGCGTTCACGACCCCCGGGTCGTCGTCCTTCCTGGACTTCCTGTCCGGGCACGCGCCCGACCTCCTGCCGTCGCGCCGCGCCGCCGGGCACGCGTCCGCGGGCGCCGCGCCCGACGCGCCGCACGCGACGACGATCGTCGCGCTCACGTTCGGCGCCGAGGGCGTCGCGGGCGGCGTGGTCATGGCGGGCGACCGGCGCGCGACGATGGGCTCGATGATCGCGAACCGCGAGATCGAGAAGGTCTTCCCGGCGGACGAGTACTCGGCCGTCGGGATCGCGGGGACGGCGGGGATCGCGGTCGAGCTCGTGCGCCTCTTCCAGCTCGAGCTCGAGCACTACGAGAAGATCGAGGGCTCCCTGCTCTCGCTGGACGGCAAGGCCAACCGCCTGTCGACGATGATCCGGCAGAACCTCGGCCTCGCGATGCAGGGTCTCGCGGTGGTCCCGCTCTTCGCCGGGTTCGACCTCGACCGCGGTGGCGGGCGCATCTTCTCCTACGACGTGACCGGCGGCCGGTACGAGGAGCGCGCTTACCACTCGGTGGGCTCCGGGTCGGTGTTCGCGCGGAGCTCGCTGAAGAAGCTGTGGCGCACCGAGCTCGACCGGGACACGTCCGTGCGCGTCGCGGTCGAGGCCCTGTACGACGCCGCCGACGACGACTCGGCCACGGGCGGCCCGGACCCGGTGCGTCGCATCTGGCCCGTCGTCGCCGTCGTGACCCAGACCGGGTACGAGCGCGTGCCCGACGACGAGCTCGCGGCCGTCGTCGAGCAGATCGTGGCCGAGCGGTCCGGGACGGGCGTACCGCGTCGGCGACCGGCCGTGACGAACGCCGAGGCGGTGCCGCACGACAAGCCGCACGACCTGTCCCAGGGTCCCGCGTCGGGAGGTGACGCCGAGTGAACATGCCCTTCTACGTCTCGCCCGAGCAGCTCATGAAGGACCGGGCGGACTTCGCGCGCAAGGGCATCGCCCGCGGCCGGTCCGTCGTCGTCCTCGCGTACGAGGACGGGATCGCGTTCGCGACGGAGAACCCGTCGCGCGCGCTGCACAAGATCTCGGAGATCTACGACCGCATCGCGTTCGCCGCGGTGGGCAAGTACAACGAGTTCGAGAACCTGCGGGTCGCGGGCGTGCGCTACGCCGACCTGCGGGGGTACTCCTACGACCGCACCGACGTCAACGCGCGCGGGCTCGCGAACGCGTACGCGCAGACGCTCGGCACGGTGTTCACCACGGAGTCCAAGCCGCTCGAGGTCGAGCTCGTCGTCGCGGAGGTCGGACGCACCTCCGCGCAGGACCAGCTCTACCGGATCTCCTACGACGGCTCCGTCGCCGACGAGCAGGGCGTCGTCGTCATGGGCGGGCAGGCCGACCAGCTCGGCCGCGTGCTCCAGGACGCGTGGCAGCCCGGCCTCGGCCTGGCCGAGGTGCTGCGGCTCGCCGTGCGCGCGCTCGGTGCCGGCGGCGACGGGGAGGAGGTGCGGACCATCCCGGCCGCGCAGCTCGAGGTCGCCGTCCTGGACCGCACCCGTCCGCGGCGCGCGTTCCGCCGGATCTCGGGGAGCGCGCTCGAGGACCTCCTCACGGACGCCGACGGCCCGACGACGGACGCCGACGCCGAGACCGACGACGCGGGCGACGCGACGGGCGCAGGCCCCGCGACGGACGAGGGGTAGGACCGCGATGGACCGCAGGATCTTCGGGCTGGAGACCGAGTACGGCGTGACGTGCGCGTCCGACGACGGCCGGGGGCTGTCGGCGGACGAGGTGGCGCGCTACCTGTTCCGCAAGGTGGTCGCGTGGGGGCGCTCGTCGAACGTCTTCCTGCGCAACGGGTCGCGCCTGTACCTCGACGTCGGCTCGCACCCCGAGTACGCGACGGCCGAGTGCGACGACGTGCACCAGCTCGTCGCGTACGACCGCGGGGGCGAGCGGATCCTCGAGGGTCTCGTCGCGGACGCGCAGCAGCGCCTCGAGCACGAGGGCCTGCCCGGGCGGATCCACCTCTTCAAGAACAACACCGACTCTGCGGGCAACTCCTACGGGTGCCACGAGAACTACCTCGTGCGGCGCCAGGGCGACTTCGCGCGGCTGTCCGACGTGCTCGTGCCGTTCCTCATCACGCGGCAGGTGCTCACGGGCGCCGGCAAGGTCCTCGCGACGCCGCGCGGGGCGGTGTACTGCCTGTCGCAGCGCGCCGACCACATCTGGGAGGCGGTCTCCAGCGCGACGACGCGGTCCCGCCCGATCATCAACACGCGCGACGAGCCGCACGCCGACGCCGAGAGCTACCGGCGGCTGCACGTCATCGTCGGCGACTCGTCGATGGCGGAGACGACGACGATGCTCAAGGTCGGCTCGACCGACCTCATCCTGCGCATGGTCGAGGCGGGCGTGCCCATGCGCGACCTCGCGCTCGAGAACCCGATCCGGTCGATCCGCGAGATCAGCCACGACATGACCGGCAAGCAGCCCGTCCAGCTCGCGAGCGGTCGGACGGTCACCGCGATCGACCTCCAGGGCGAGTACCTGCAGCGGGTCAAGGAGTTCGTCGAGCAGGACGTCTCGCCGACGCCGGTCGTCAAGCAGGTCCTCGACCTGTGGGAGCGGGGGCTCCGCGCGCTCGAGACGGGCGACCTCTCCCTCGTCGACCGCGAGCTCGACTGGGTCATCAAGTACCGGCTGATCCAGCGGTACCAGGCCAAGCACGGGCTCGAGCTCGACGACCCGCGGATCGCGCGCCTGGACCTCGCGTACCACGACATCTCGCGCACCGAGGGGCTGTACAACCTGCTCGCCGCGCGCGGGATGGTCGAGCGCGTCACGACCGACCTCGAGGTGTTCGAGTCGACGGCGGTCCCGCCGCAGACGACGCGCGCCAAGCTGCGCGGGGACTTCGTGCGCGCCGCGCAGGAGGCGCGCCGGGACTACACGGTCGACTGGGTGCACCTCAAGCTCAACGACCAGGCGCAGCGCACGGTCCTGTGCAAGGACCCGTTCCGGAACGTCGACGAGCGCGTGGAACGCCTCATCGAGTCGATGTGACGCGGGACGTGATGTGACGAACCTGGCCCTCGCGGCCGGGCGCCCCGTCCGGGGCGCGCGGCCCGTCCGTCGCCGTGCGCCCGCGGTCCGGGCGGCGCTCGCGCTGCTCGTGGCGCTCGTCGCGACCCTCGTCCTCGCCGCGTGCACGGAGCCCGAGGACGCCACCCCGACGCCGCTGAACACCGATCTCACGGTGATCGGCTCGTCGGGCGCGCCGCCCGAGCTGCAGTACCGCGCGCCGCTCGACGTCCCCGAGGCGACCTCGGAGGTCGTGTGGCCGGGCGCCGGGGCCGAGCTCGTCGACGGCGGGCCGCTCCTGCTCAACCTCTACGCCCAGGACGTGAGCGACGGGACGGTCCTGCAGAACACGTACACCGACGCGCCGCGCTGGCGCGCGCTGACGGACGAGTCGATCGGGCGCGACCTGCGCGACCTCCTGCGCGGCCAGCGGGTGGGCGCGCGCCTGCTGCGGCTCGAGGAGGACGACGGCGTCCCCGTCGCGCTGGTCGTGGACGTGCTCCCGACCCGTGCGTCCGGCGAGGCGGTCGCTCCCGTCGAGGGCCTGCCGACCGTGACGCTCGCCGAGGACGGGGCGCCGAGCATCACGATGCCGCCCGAGACGGCCGCGCCCGCGGGGCTCGTCGTGCAGCCGCTGATCCGCGGCGACGGCCGTCAGGTCGAGGTGGGCCAGGTCGTGACCGTCCGGTACACGGGGGTGCGCTGGTCCGACGGCGAGGTCTTCGACTCCACGTGGGCCGAGGGCGCCGCGCCGCTGTCGATCATGATCGGCATCGGCGAGGTCATCGAGGGCTGGGAGCAGGGCCTCCTCGAGCAGTCGGTCGGCAGCCAGGTGCTGCTCGTCGTCCCGCCCGACCTCGCGTACGGCGAGACGGCCAACCCGCTCGCGGGCGAGACCCTCGTCTACGTCGTGGACATCCTCGACGCCCAGTTCCCGGTGACCGCGGAGGAGGCCGCCGAGGGCGGCGCCGACGGCACCGGCACCGACACGACCGGCGACGCGCCGGCCGACCAAGGAGAGTCCTCATGACCGTCGCGATCCGCGTGATCCCGTGCCTCGACGTCGACGCGGGGCGCGTCGTCAAGGGCGTGAACTTCGAGAACCTGCGCGACGCGGGCGACCCCGTCGAGCTCGCCTCCCGGTACGATGCCGAGGGCGCGGACGAGCTGACGTTCCTCGACGTGTCGGCGTCCTCGGGGAACCGGGAGACGACGTACGACGTCGTGCGGCGCACCGCCGAGCAGGTCTTCGTCCCGCTCACCGTCGGCGGCGGCGTGCGCTCGGCGGAGGACGTGGACCGCCTCCTGCGCGCCGGCGCGGACAAGGTGGGGGTGAACACGGCGGCGATCGCCCGCCCCGAGCTCATCGCCGAGATCGCCGACCGCTTCGGCAGCCAGGTGCTCGTCCTGTCCGTCGACGCGCGACGCACGACGGGTGACGTGCGCACGGAGTCCGGGTACGAGGTCACGACCCACGGCGGGCGCCGGGGGACGGGCATCGACGCCGTGGGGTGGGCCGCGCGTGCCGCGGGGCTCGGGGCCGGCGAGATCCTCCTCAACTCCATGGACGCCGACGGCACGACCGCGGGCTTCGACCTCGAGATGCTCGCCGCGGTGCGCTCCGAGGTCCGTGTCCCGCTCGTCGCGAGCGGAGGCGCCGGCACGCCTGATCACTTCGTGGCCGCGGCGCGCGCCGGGGCCGACGCCGTGCTCGCCGCGAGCGTGTTCCACTTCGGCGCGCTGACGGTGGCGCAGGTCAAGGACGCGATGCGCGCGCAGGGCGTGGAGGTGCGCTGAGCGGACCGCGCGCTGGCCCGCGGGGCCGACCAGGTCGCGCCGTGGAATACCGTCGGGCCCTGTCAGGGCTGCATGAGAGGATCGTGCAACTCCCTGAACGAAAGACGAGGACCGTCCCGTGCCCGGCAGCAGGACGCGCCCCACCGGCGCCGACGCCCAGCCCGCCCCGACCGACCTGCCGGCCCCGACGGACCGGCCCGACCCGCCCCCGGACCTGCTCCCCGACGAGCCGACCGTCCGCCGCCCCCACGCCCTGACCGGGTCCCGCGTGCGCCGGTCGCTCGCCCTCATGGGCCGCGGCATCCGCGACGAGCCGCGCACGTACGCGCTGGCCATCGGGTCCTCCGCGCTCTTCGGGGCGCTCACCGTCGCCGTGAGCAGCGCGATCGGCACCGCGACGGACGAGGTCGTGGTCCCGGCGCTCGCGGGCGACGAGGCCGCGCGCGGCCGCATCTGGGTCGCGGGCCTCGTCCTCGCGGGCATCGCGGTCTCGCTCGCGGCGAGCGTCGCGGCCCGCCGCATCTTCGCGGGCAACGGGTACGCCGCGTTGCAGGCGCGGCACCGCACGGCGGTGACGCGCCAGTACCTGCGCCTGCCCATGTCGTGGCACCGCTCGCACCCCGCGGGCCAGCTCCTGTCGAACGCGAACTCCGACGTCGAGGCGGCGACGGGCGTGTTCAACCCGCTCCCGTTCGCGCTCGGCGTCGTCGTCATGATCGGCGTCGCCGCCGTGATGCTCTTCCGGGTCGACGTCTGGCTCGCGTGCGCGGCGCTGGTCGTCATCCCGGTCGCGATCGCCGTGAACATCGTCTTCCAGCGCTACATGTCGCCCGCGATCACGCGCGCGCAGCAGCTCCGGGCCGAGGTCTCGGACGTCGCGCACGAGAGCTTCGAGGCCGCCCTGCTCGTCACGTCGCTCGGCACCGCGGACCGCGAGGAGCGCCGCTTCGCCGAGCGCACCGACGAGCTCCGCGCCGCGAACGTCCGGGTCGGCGTCGTGCGCGCCTTCTTCGACCCGGTCATCGAGCTCCTGCCGTCGCTCGGCACGCTCCTCGTGCTGGCCGTCGGGACCGTCCGCCTCACGTCGGGCGGCGTCGCGGCGGGCGACATCGTCACCGCCGCCTACCTGCTCACGATCATGGCCGTCCCGGTCCGGGCCTTCGGCTGGGTGCTCGGCGAGCTCCCGCGGGCCCTCGTCGGGTACGAGCGCATCAGCCGCGTCGTCGACGCCGGCGGGCTCCTGCGCCCCGGCACGGGCGGGCTTCCCGGAGCCGGGTCCGGGCTCGGCGTGCGCCTCGACGGCGTCGGCGTGGACGTCCGCGCCGGGGGCCGCGAGATCACGCTGCTCGACGGGGTCGACCTCGACGTCGCGCCCGGCACCACGGTCGCGGTCGTCGGCCCGACGGGTGCGGGCAAGACGACGCTCGTGTCGCTCCTCGCCCGGCTCTCCGACCCGACGCGCGGTCGCGTGCTGCTCGACGGCACCGACGTGCGGGACGTGCGCGAGGCCGTCCTCACCGCCCAGGTCGCGCTCGTCGCGCAGCAGGCGTTCGTCTTCGAGGACACCGTCCGCGCCAACGTCACGCTCGTCGACGACGGCGACCCCGGTCCGGACGACGACCAGGTCTGGGAGGCGCTGCGCCTCGCGCGGGTCGACGACGTCGTCGCCCGGCTGCCCGAGGGCCTCGACGCGCCGCTCGGGGAGCGCGGAGCGAACCTCTCGGGCGGCCAGAGGCAGCGGCTCGCCATCGCCCGTGCCCTCGTGCGCCGCCCGCGCCTGCTCGTGCTCGACGACGCGACGTCCGCCGTGGACCCGCGCGTCGAGCAGCAGATCCTCGCGGGCCTCGCGCGCGAGGG
>JAQSXO010000169.1 GCA_029256625.1 Cellulosimicrobium sp.
CTTGGGGGGCGTGCGGTTGATCTCGTCCGCGAGCAGGAGGTTCGTGAAGACCGGGCCCTCGCGGAACGAGAACTCGGCGGTCCGCGCGTCGTACACGAGCGAGCCGGTCACGTCGCCGGGCATGAGGTCGGGCGTGAACTGGACGCGCTTGGTGCCGAGGTCGAGCGACGCGGCGAGCGTGCGCACGAGCAGCGTCTTCGCGACGCCGGGCACGCCCTCCAGCAGGACGTGTCCCTTGCACAGGAGCGCGATGAGCAGGCTCGTCACGGCGCCGTCCTGCCCGACGACGGCCTTGCCGACCTCGCTGCGCACGGCCGCGAGGGCCTGGCGCAGCTCGGGGGACGGCGCGGGCGGCGCGTCGTGCCCGGGCGCCGGAGCCGGCGGTCGCCCGTACGCGGCCGGGGGCGGGGCGGCGTACCCCGGCGCCGGGCCGCCGGGGGCGGGCGGTCCCTGCTCGTGCCCGGGTGCGCCGGCGGCCGCGCTCACGCGGTCGGCGACGCTCGGGTCCTGGGTGTACGGCTGCTCCTGGTGCGGTGGCGGCGCGTAGCGGTCGGGCTGCGGCACGGAGCCGTCGGGGTGGTGCGTCACGAGTGGTAGACCTCGCTCTCGATCCGGTCAAGGTGACGCGCGAGCTCGAGCAGCGCCGCGTCGTCGGCGGGTGGTGGTCCGTACAGGAGCTGGGCGACCTCCTCGCCCGGGCGGCCCGTCGCGCGCGCGACGGCGTCGACGAGGGCGGGCGCGTCGGCGGAGCGTGGGAGGCCGAGCCGGCTCGCGAGCCGGTCCGCGGTGCCGGCGCGCAGCCCGGCGGCGGCGTGCCCGCGCGCCCCGGCGCGGCGGTAGAGGCGACCGCGACCGCGCGTCGTCTCGGCGGCGCGCACGACGACCGGCAGGTCCTCGGTCACGAGCGGGCCGAGCCGTCGGCCGCGCCACAGCACGATGACGAGCACGACGACGAGCACCTGGAGCGCGACGACGCCGAACCAGGGCGGGAGCGACAGGGCGGGCGTCTGCTCGCCCTCGTCCCCGCCGAGCGACGTGTCGAACGGGTCGGGCACGAGCCACACGAGGCGGTCGTTCGCGCCGAGCGTCCAGAGGGCGAGGGCGGCGTTCCCGTCCTCGGTGACCGTGTCGTTGCGCAGCAGGGCCGTCGTGTCCACGGCGCGCACGGTCCGCTCGCCGGTCTCGTGCACGAGGTAGGCGCCGATGGACGGGTCGTCGGGGGAGGGGAAGCACACGACGGTCGTCCGGTCGAGCGCGAGGAAGCCGACGCCGTCCGAGCGCAGCGTGCCGGCGGCCCCGGCGGCCGGGTCGTCGCAGCGCGCGGCGCGCGCGGACGTCCCCGAGCCCCAGTCGTAGGCGAGCTCCGCGCCGCCGTCCGTCGCGGACGAGAGCAGGAAGTCGGGCGGGGCCACGAGGACGAGGTCGGTGGGCGTGCGCACGAGCGCCTCCACCTGCTCGTCGAGCAGGAAGTCGCCCTGCGCGACGAGCAGGGTGCCGCCGTCCGCGGACGCCGCGACCGCGTCGGCGACCGTGGTCACGTACGTGACGTCGACGCCCTGGTCGCCCAGCACCTCCGCGACGGCCCGGGCGCCGGCGGGCCCGGGGTTGTCCGGCGCGAGGGGCGTGGACGACGTCGTCGGCCGCGCGATCGCCGACAGGCCGGCGAGCGCGAGGAGGGCGACGACGACGACGAGCGGCCAGCGCGCGCGGCGCCACCGGCTGCGGGCGCGCGACCCGGCGGTGGTCCCGTCGCCGACGACGGGCAGGTAGGCCGTCGTCACCGTGCGCGGGCCCGCGCCCGCGGCGTCGGCGGGCGCCGGGCTCGGCGGCGGTCCGGGGTGGGTCGTGCTCACGCCTCACCGCCGGGGGGCGTCGTGGCCGCCGTCGCGAGCTCGGTGCGCAGCACGGGGCGCGTGGCGAGCGTGCGCTCGTCGAGCGCGCGCAGGAACGCGTCCGCCTCGGGACCGACCGCGGCCTTGCCGTACGCGACGTCGTCGAACAGGTGCGCGCCGCGCTCGAGGCCGTCGGCCACGTCGGGCACGCGCTCGCCCGCCGCCTCGGCGGCCTCCCAGGCCGTGCGGCCGGGACGGGCGTCGAGGACGGCCCGCTCCTCGAGCGAGCGGACGACGGCGCGGAAGCGCTCGAGCGCGGCGGTCGCCCAGTCCGCGCGGGACGCCGCCGCGTCGGCCGCCGCGCGCATCTCGGCGGCGGTCCGCGCGTCGTCGTCCAGCACGACGGCGGACGCGGCCGCCCGGCGCGACAGGCGTACCGGGCCGGCGACCCAGTACGCGATGCCGGCCACGAGGAGCACGACCACGACGACGAGCACCGCGGTGAGCGGGCCACCGAGGTCGATCCCGGGCGCGCCGTCGAACAGCCCGAGCACCCAGTCGACGAACCGCTGCAGGAGCGACGGCTCCGTGCGGTACTCCGGCTTCGCGAGCTCCTCGACGAGCCACCGGCGCGCCTCGTCGGCGCCCGGCTGGACGGGCACGTCGGCCGCGAGCGACCGCAGCGTCATGCGGGCGGCTGCGCGTTCGCCGCGGTGGCGAGCTCGACGTCCAGGCCCTCGCGACGCATCCGCACGTCGATGTAGAGGAGCGCCACGACGCTCCCGAGGAACAGCGTCATGACGATGGTCGAGAGCGCGACGCCCAGCGCCAGCAGGGCGTTCGCGAGGAAGGCCTGACCCGCGGCGAGGAGGAACGTGCTCACGATGCTGAACGGCGAGACGACGATCTGCACGACGACGTACATCGCGACGTAGGCGAGCAGGTAGATGCCGAACAGGCGCCAGAAGCTGCCACGGGTCAGGCGCCACGAGCGCCGGACCGTCGCCCAGAACGGCTGGCCCTCGAGCGCCAGCGCCGGGGGGACGAGGCCGGTGCGGGTGCCGACCCAGACCGCGAGCACGAGGAGGCCCGGGAGGGCGACGACGAGCAGGACCACGCCGAGCGCGGTCGTGGCGGCGAAGCCGAGAGCGACCAGGAGCACGACCAGCGCGACGGCGACCGCCCACGCGAGGCCCAGCAGGAGCGAGAAGCCGATGAGGAACCATGCGCGCCGCCCGACCTGGGACCAGACCTCCCCGATGGTGGCCTTGCGTCCGATGACGGACTGCCCGATGGACACCGTCAGCAGACCGCTGACGATCGGGGTGGCGAGGCTCGTCGTGAGCCCGGTCCCGAGCGTGCTCGAGTAGAGCATCGCGAAGTCGTTCTCCATCCCGCCCAGCCCCGACTCGCTGGGCAGGGAGAAGAAGAAGTCGGCGAAGTACCCGGAGAACGCCCACCCGAGCAGGGCCCCGACGACGGTCGCGATCACGACGACGAGCGCGCTCATGCCGAGCATGACGCGCGGGTTGTGGCGGATCGCGCCGAACGCACCGTCGAAGATCTCGCCGAGCGACAGCGGGCGCAGCGGGACGATCCCCGGCTTGGCGGCGGGGGCCACGTAGGGCGCGCCCGCGAACCCGGCGGGCGGGCCGTAGCCGGGGGCGCCGTACTGCTGCTGCCCGTACTGGCCCTGCCCCGGGGTCGGCTGGTCGTACCCGCCCGGACCGTGCGGCGCGGGCTGCCCGTACTGCGGCTGTCCGTACGACGGCTGCCCGTACGACGGCTGACCGTACGACGGCTGCCCCCACGCCCCCGGCGCGGCGGGTGCGGGAGGCTGGTCCGCCGTCGGGCCCTGCCCGGGGCCGTACCCCGGTGCGTACTGGCCGTACTGGGGCTGGGGCTGGGACTGCGGCTGCGGCGGTGGCGTGGGGCCGCCCGGTGCTCCGTAGCCCGGCGCGCCGTACGCGGGTGCTCCCCAGCCGCCGGCGTCGCCGCCCTGACCGGGGCCCGCGGGCGTCGTCGGGCCGGGCGCCGCCGCCGGGTCCGGGGTGGCGCCGCTCGGCGTGGCACCGTCCGGCGTGCCGGAGGTGTCGGGTGTGCTCATGTGCTCGTGGTCCCCCGCGGTCGGCTCGGGCGTGTCGGTCCAGGCCGCCGGGCGAGGATCGTCCACGGCGGCGAGGCCACCCTAGTACGCGCCCCCCGCGCGCGGGGGTTCACCCGCGCCCTGGCACCGGGCCGCGCCGAGCGGAGGCCCGTCGATGGCAAGATGTCCGCATGAAGGTTCGTGTGCTCGTGGTCGACGACGACACCGCCCTGGCCGAGATGATCGGCATCGTCCTGCGCTCCGAGGGCTTCGAACCCGTGTTCTGCGCGGACGGCGACCTCGCGCTCGAGACGTTCCGCAGCACCCAGCCGGACCTCGTGCTCCTCGACCTCATGCTCCCGGGCAAGGACGGCACCGAGGTGTGCCGCCTCATCCGCGCCGAGTCGGGCGTGCCCGTCATCATGCTCACCGCGAAGAGCGACACGGTCGACGTCGTGCTCGGCCTGGAGTCGGGTGCCGACGACTACATCTCGAAGCCGTTCAAGCCGAAGGAGCTCGTCGCCCGCATCCGGGCGCGCCTGCGCCGCACGGAGGAGCCGGCCCCGGAGCACCTGTCGATCGGTGACGTCGAGATCGACGTGACGGGCCACCGCGTCTCCCGCGGGGGCGAGCAGGTCGCGCTCACGCCGCTCGAGTTCGACCTCCTCGTCGCGCTCGCGCGCAAGCCCTGGCAGGTCTTCACGCGCGAGGTCCTCCTCGAGAAGGTGTGGGGCTACCGGCACGCCGCGGACACGCGGCTCGTCAACGTCCACGTCCAGCGTCTGCGCTCGAAGATCGAGCACGACCCCGAGAACCCGGAGATCGTGCTGACCGTCCGCGGCGTCGGCTACAAGGCGGGCGCGACCCGCACGTGAGCGCGACGGCCGGCTCCACCGACGGGCGCTGGCGGGGGCTCTGGCGCCGGGTCCGTCGTCGCGCGCGTGCCACGGCCCGCCGCGTCGTGTGGCGCTGGCGCTCGTCGATGCAGCTGCGCGTCGTGACGTCGGCGCTCGTCGTGGGCGTCCTCACGGTCGGTGCGCTCGGCGCCTACCTCACGGACGCGATGCGCGACGGCCTCTACGAGCGGCGCGCGGCCGAGGTCGACCTGGAGAGCGCGCAGTCGACGCAGCAGGCGCGGAGCACGCTCGACGCGTCGCCGGCCGCGAACGCGACGGAGGCGCAGTCGCTGCTGTTCGACCTGTTCTCGATGCTGCAGACCACGGGATCGTCGCGCGACGTCTTCCTGTGGCAGGCGGGAGGGTCGGGCTCCGTCGGGTTCCTCGACCTGTCGACGAACCCGCAGCTCGTCGACCTCGTGACGCCCGAGATGCGCGAGGCCACGGTCACCGCCGACGGCGAGCAGTACCTGCAGTCCGTCGCCATCCCGGTCGACCCGGCGGACCCGGACTCTCCCGTCGTGCCGGGCATCGTCGTCGGCTCGACGGTCGAGGTGCCCGTCGCCGGGACGTACGAGCTCTACTACCTCTACGACCTGGAGGCCGACCAGGAGACGCTGCGCTTCCTGCAGTCGGTCCTGCTCGTGGGCGCGCTCGTGCTGCTCGCGCTGCTCGTCGGCATCACCGCGCTCGTCACGCGCCAGGCCGTGCTGCCCGTGCGGCAGGCGGCGACCGTCGCGGAGCGGCTCGCCGACGGTCGCCTCGACGAGCGGCTCCCCGTCAAGGGGCACGACGAGATGGCCTCGCTCGCGCACTCGTTCAACGAGATGGCGCGGAGCCTGCAGGACCAGATCGGGCGCATGGAGGAGCTGTCGACGCTCCAGCGCCGGTTCGTCTCCGACGTCTCGCACGAGCTGCGCACGCCGCTCACGACGATCCGCATGGCGTCCGAGGTGCTGCATTCCTCGCGCGAGGACTTCGACCCCGTCTCGAAGCGCTCGACCGAGCTGCTGCAGACCCAGCTCGACCGGTTCGAGGACCTCCTCGCGGACCTGCTCGAGATCAGCCGGTTCGACGCGGGGGCCGCGGTCCTCGACGCCGAGCGCCGCGACCTGCGCGACGTCGTCAACGCCGCCGTCGACCACGCCGCCCCGCTCGCCGAGCGCAAGGGCGTGTGGCTGTCGGTCCACCTCGGGGACGAGCCCGTCACCGCGGACGTCGACCCGCGGCGCGTCGAGCGCATCGTGCGCAACCTCGTCGTCAACGCGATCGAGCACGCCGAGGAGCGGCCCGTGGAGATCACGGTCGAGGGCGACGGGCACGCCGTCGCGGTCGCGGTGCGCGACCACGGCGTCGGGATGACCGCGGACGAGGTCCAGCACGTGTTCGACCGGTTCTGGCGTGCGGACCCCGCCCGCGCGCGCACCACCGGCGGCACGGGCCTCGGGCTCGCGATCTCGCTCGAGGACGCCCACCTGCACGGCGGCTGGCTCGAGGCGTGGGGCCGCCCGGGGCGCGGCGCGAGCTTCCGGCTCACGCTCCCGCGGCGCGCGGGCATCCGGCTCCAGTCCTCGCCGCTGCCGCTCGTGTCGGAGGCGGCGGTCGGTCGGGGGCTCCCGGCCGAGTGGAGCGCCACGACCCCGGTCGTCGAGGACGTCGAGGGGACGGCGGGCCCCGCCGACCTTCCGTCCGTCACGGGCGGCATCCCCGTCGTCCTGCCGCGCGACCACGACCCGTACCCGGGCCGCGGGGCAGAGCCCCGGCCCGGGGAGCAGCCGGGGCAGCTGACCACCGACGACGTGCAGGAGGCGCGATGACCACGACGAGGACGCCGCGCCGTCGGACCGTGCGCGCTCTCGCCGCCGGGTTCGCGGCGGCGTTCGTCGCCGCGCTCGGCGCGTGCGCCTCCATCCCGACGTCCGGACCGGTCACCGAGGGTCAGGCGACCCCGGAGGATCCCGGCCAGCCGTTCGTCAGCGCCGCGGCCCCGCGCCCCGACGCGTCGCCGTCCCAGATCGTCCAGGGCTTCCTCGCGGCCCAGGCCCAGGGCGCCCGGAGCTCGTTCGACGTCGCCTCGGAGTTCCTCACCCCGGAGGTCCAGGAGGAGTGGTCCCCGCTCGCCCAGGTGGCGGTCGTGGCGGGCGAGCCCGAGCTCGTGGTGGACGAGTCGACGCTCGAGGGCGGGACGACGACGGTCCGGACGACCGCGGAGCTCGTCGGCACCGTGGACGAGCACGGGGTCTACACCGAGGAGGTCCCCGGGCAGACCATCGAGATCTCCTACGGTCTCGTGCGCGACGACCACGACCAGTGGCGCATCGACACGGTCGACGACGGCCTGACGATCACCGAGACGAACTTCGCGCAGACGTACAAGCAGGTCAACCTCTACTTCCCGACGCTCGACCGGGAGTACCTCGTGCCCGACGCGCGCTGGTTCCCCAGCCGCAACTGGCAGGCGCTCGC
>JAQSXO010000170.1 GCA_029256625.1 Cellulosimicrobium sp.
AGCGAGCCGGTCGTGCGCGCGACCATCCTCGCGCCGAGCGAGTTCGTGGGCACCGTCATGGGTCTGTGCAACGACCGCCGCGGGCAGATGCTCGGCATGGACTACCTGTCCGAGGACCGCGTCGAGCTGCGCTTCACGCTGCCGCTCGCCGAGATCGTGTTCGACTTCTTCGACCAGCTCAAGTCCCGCACGCGCGGCTACGCGTCGCTCGACTACGAGCCCTCGGGCGACCAGGTCGCGGACCTCGTCAAGGTCGACATCCTGCTGCAGGGCGAGCAGGTCGACGCGTTCAGCGCGATCGTGCACAAGGACAAGGCGTACGACTACGGCGTGATGATGACCGCCAAGCTCAAGGAGATCATCCCGCGCCAGCAGTTCGAGGTGCCGATCCAGGCGGCCGTGGGCGCGCGCGTCATCGCGCGCGAGACCGTGCGCGCGATGCGCAAGGACGTCCTCGCCAAGTGCTACGGCGGCGACATCAGCCGCAAGCGCAAGCTGCTCGAGAAGCAGAAGGAGGGCAAGAAGCGCATGAAGAACATCGGGTCCGTCGAGGTCCCGAAGGACGCCTTCATCGCCGCGCTCTCCTCCGACGCCGCGGGCGGCAAGGACGCCAAGGACAAGTCCAAGAAGTGAGCCCGGCCCTGCCCGACGGCGAGCCGGTCCCGCCCGACGGCTCGCTCCCCGCGTGGGTCGCGGCGGGCGGGGCGGCCGCGGACGGCGGGGGAACGTCGGGCCCGACGGCGTCGCGCGGGTTCGGCGTCTACCTGCACGTCCCGTTCTGCTCGGTCCGGTGCGGGTACTGCGACTTCAACACCTACACGGCGTCCGAGCTCGGCGGTGGCGCGAGCCAGGCGTCGTACGCGAGCACGGCGCTGCGCGAGATCGACCTCGCGGCGCGCGTGCTGCGCGACGCCGGGCTGCCCGAGCGCCCCGTCTCGACCGTCTTCGTCGGCGGGGGCACGCCCACGCTCCTGCCTGCCGGCGACCTCGTGCGCCTGCTCCGCGGCGTGCGCGACGCGTGGGGCCTCGCGCCCGACGCCGAGGTGACGACCGAGGCCAACCCCGACTCGGTGACGCCGGACTCCCTCGCGGAGCTCGCGGGGGCCGGGTTCACGCGCGTCTCGTTCGGCATGCAGTCGGCCGTCCCGCACGTCCTCGCGACGCTCGAGCGCACGCACGACCCGCGCCGCATCCCCGACGTCGTGCGCTGGGCGCGCGACGCGGGCCTCCAGGTCTCGCTCGACCTCATCTACGGCACGCCGGGGGAAAGCCTCGACGACTGGCGGGCGAGCCTCGACGCCGCGCTCGCGACCGGCGTCGACCACGTGTCGGCCTACGCGCTGGTGGTCGAGGCGGGGACCAAGATGGCCGCCCAGGTGCGCCGCGGGGAGGTCGCGCTCCCGAGCGAGGACGACCAGGCGACGAAGTACGAGCTCGCCGACGAGCTGCTCACCGCCGCCGGCCTCACCTGGTACGAGGTGAGCAACTGGGCCCGCGCCGACGACGACCGCTGCCGCCACAACCTCGCGTACTGGCGGGGCGACGACTGGTGGGGGATCGGTCCCGGTGCGCACTCGTACGTCGCGGCGCCCGGAGCCCTGCGCGCGGAACCGCCCGTGACCGACGACACGGGCGCGTCGGTCCAGGACGCGAGGGTCGGCGTGCGATGGTGGAACGTGAAGCACCCGCGCCGCTACGCGGCGCTGCTCGAGGCGGGCACGAGCCCCGCCGCAGGACGTGAGCTCCTCACGCGGGACGAGGGCCGGCTCGAGCAGGCGATGCTCGGCGTGCGGCTGCACGAGGGTCTCGACCTCGCGGTCCTGTCCCCGGCCGGACGGCGCGCCGTCGCCGGGCTCGTCGCGAACGGGCTCCTCGACGGCCGCGCGGCGGTCGCGGGACGTGCGGTGCTCACCCTGCGCGGACGGTTGCTGGCAGACACGGTGGTACGGGAGATCACGGACGAGTGACGACGACCCACGAGGCACCTCGACCCGGGACGACCCCTGCGGCGGTCGGCCGCCCGACGCTCGATGCGCCTCGTGTCGTCGGGCACGTGCGTGCGCCGTCGTCGGGCCGCCGGCCGGGCCGCCCGACCGTGCGCTACCGGCGCATGCCGGGGCTCGACGGCCTGCGCGCTCTAGCCGTGGCGGTCGTGGTGGCGTTCCACCTCGCCCCCGCCACCTTCCCGGGCGGGTACGTCGGGGTCGACGTCTTCTTCGTGCTCTCGGGCTTCCTCATCACGACGCTGCTCGTGCGCGAGCACCGCGACCGGCACCACGTGGGGCTGCGGTCCTTCTGGGCACGGCGGGCGCGCCGCCTGCTGCCCGCGCTCGGGCTGGTCGTGGCGGTGTGCACGGCGGTCGCGGCGGTGGTCGGCGGCGACGTCCTCGTCGGCATCGGGCCGCAGCTCCTCGGCGCCGCGACGTTCACGAGCAACTGGGTCGACGTCGCGAGCGGCGCGACGTACTCGGGCGCGCTCCTTCCGCACCTCTTCGGCAACCTGTGGTCGCTCGCCGTGGAGGAGCAGTTCTACCTGCTGTGGCCCCTCGTCGTCGTGCTGCTGTGCGTCGTGCGGCCCCTGCGTCGCCGGGCGCCGTGGATCGCCGCGGGCCTGGCGCTCGCGTCGGCCGCGCTCATGGCCGTCCTGTACTCGCCCGGCACCGACCCGACGCGCGTCTACGTCGGGACCGACACCCACCTCTTCGCGCTCATGGCCGGGGCGGCGCTCGCGTTCTGGCACGTGCGCCCGGTCCTGCGGCCCGACGGCGACGCCCGGCCGGGCGGTGACGCGCACGCGCTCCTGCCGGGCGGGCCGCGCGTCCGCACGCCGCGCGGGCGGCTCGCGGTCCTCGCGGCCGGGGTGGCCGGCGCCGTGGTGCTCGTGGTCGCGGTCGTGACCCTGCGCTGGGACGACGCGCCCACCTACCGCGGGGGCCTGCTCGTGTGCGCCGTCGCGGCGACCGCGGTGCTCAACGCCGTCGTGTGCCTGCCGGGGATCGGCACGCAGCTCGACCGTGGCCCGCTCGGCTGGGTCGGGCGGCGGTCGTACGGGCTCTACCTGTGGCACTGGCCCGTGCTCGTGCTCGCGACGACATCCCTCGGTCCGCTCGTCGGTCCCGTGCCCCCCGGCGCGGTGCACCCGGTGGTCGTCGCCGTGACGCTCGCCGTGTCGGTCGCGGCGGCGGCGCTGTCCTTCCGGTACGTCGAGCGGCCCGTCCTGCGGCGCGGGCTGCGCGGCGCCGCGCGCGACCTCGCACGGCGTCTCCAGCCGACGCCCGGCGAGCTCGGGCCGCGCGTCCTCACGCGCCGGGGGTGGGCGCTCGCGGTGTCGTGCGCGCTCGTCGTCGGGCTGTCCGCCGCGGGGGTCGTCAACGCGCCGGCCACGACGAGCGTGGCGCAGCAGATCGCGGCCGGGGAGCAGGCCGCGCGCGCGACGCAGGCCGCGCCCGACGACGTGTCGCCGTCCCCTGCTCCCGCCGAGGGCGCCGCGGCGCACGGTGCCGCGGCGGACGGTGCCGACCCGACGCCGCCTGCCGACC
This sequence comes from Cellulosimicrobium sp., assembly GCA_029256625.1. Taxonomy (GTDB): domain Bacteria; phylum Actinomycetota; class Actinomycetes; order Actinomycetales; family Cellulomonadaceae; genus Cellulosimicrobium. Next base: position 3,540 of record JAQSXO010000170.1, read on the forward strand.
CCGGGCCCGGGGCGGCTGCCGCCCCCGCCCCGCCCGCCGCGCCGACCGGTGACCAGGTCACCGTCCTCGGGGACTCGGTCACGCTCGCGAGCGCGCCCGCGCTCACGGCCGCGCTGCCCGGCGTGTACGTCGACGGCGCCGTCTCGCGCCAGGTCAAGGACGGGCCGGCGGCCGTCGCCGCCGCGCGGGGCGCGGACGCGCTGCGGCCCTACGTCGTCGTGTCCCTCGGGACGAACAGCACCGCGAGCGCCGCGGCGCTGGACGAGCTGCTCGCGGCGATCGGGCCCGACCACCGCGTCGTGCTGGTCACCGGGTACGCCGACCGGCCGTGGGTCCCGGGCACCAACGCCGAGATGGCCGCCGCCGCGGGCCGGCACCCCGGCGTGGTCGTCGCGGACTGGTCGGCCGCGGTCGCCTCCGACCCCTCCGTGCTCGGCCCTGACGGCGTGCACCCCACGACGGCGGGCGCGACGACGTACACGGCGGTCGTCGTCGACGGCCTCACCCGCGCGGCGGCGCTGGGCTCCGCGACCCGCTGACCCCTCCACGGCCGTCGGGCCGTACCCGCCGGGGTGAGGCACCGGGTGACTTCTGCCGTGCGGGCCGGTCCGCCCGGCGTTTCCTCTCGCGCTGTCGTCGGAATCCCGACAAGGTGGAGCACGACCGCGAAATGTGCGATCGACACACGACGTCCACAACCGGCGCGGGGCGGCTCGGCCGTGGCCCGTCGACCGACCGAGGAGACCCATGAGCGAGAGCACCGCCGGCGGCCCGCCGCGCGACGAGAACGAGTCGCAGCTCCCGTCGGACGCCGCCCCGGCGCCCGAGAACCCCTACGCGGAGGCCGAGCCGTCTGTCCCGCCCCCGGAGCCCGCCGCGCCCGAGCCCGCCGCGCCGCAGCCGCGGCCCGCGTCGCCGCCCCCGGCGGGGCCGCCGCCCGCACAGCCGTACGGTGCCCCGCCCGCAGGTGCGTACCCGCCGCCTGCTGGGCCGCCGCCCGGTCAGCCGTACGGCCAGCAGCCGCCGGGGCAGCCGCCGTACGGCGGGCAGCCCGGCTACCCGCCGCCGGCCGCGCCGTACGGGCAGCCGGGCTATCCGGGGCAGACCGTCCAGGTCCAGGACGCCTTCTCCTACGGCTGGAACAAGTTCACGCAGAACGTCGGCGTCATCCTCGGCGGCGTCCTCACGTACGTCGCCGTGCTCGCCGGGCTCTCGGTCGCGTTCTGGGCGATCCTCGTCGGGACGGCGCAGACGACCGTCGACCCGGTCACGGGAGAGGTCAGCACAGCGGGCGGGTTCGCGTTCGGGTTCGGCACGTTCCTGTTCGTCGCGGTCTTCGTCGTGCTCGGGTTCCTCGTCCAGGCCGCGGTGGTCAACGTCTCGCTCCTGGTCACCCGCGGGAAGAAGCTCGAGTACGCGGACTTCTTCCGGTACCCGAACCTCGGCACCGTGATCCTCGCCGCCCTGCTCATCGGGCTCGCGACGGGCGTGCTGGCCATCACGATCGTGGGGCCCATCGTCTTCGTCTTCTTCGCCCAGTTCACGCTGTTCTACGTCATCGACAAGAAGCTCGGTGTGCTCGACGCGTTCAAGGCGAGCTTCACCGTCGTGAGCAGGAACCTCGGCACGGTCGTGCTGCTCTTCCTGGGCGTGTACCTCGCGCAGCTCGTCGGGACGCTCCTGTGCTACGTCGGCCTGCTCGTCGCGCTGCCGGTCGCCCAGATCGCGACGGCGTACGTGTACCGCCGCCTCAACGCCGAGCAGCCCGTCTGACCCGAGGCCCGGCGCGATGCTCGCCGCGCGCCCAGGCCTCTGAACAGCCAGGATAGGACCGAGCACGTCGAGGACGCGTGCTGCCCGCAGCACGTGACGACGAGGAACGAGGTGCACGATGACGGACCCCGCGAACCCGGGTGGCCAGCCGCCCCGCGACGACGAGCCGACGCCGACGGACGGTTCCGGCACCCCGCAGCAGCCTGCCGGCCCGCCCACCGGACCGGCCCCCGACCAGCCCGCAGGCCAACCGCCCGCGACCCCCGACGCTCCGCCGGCCTCGCCGTACGGTCCGGGCGGGGCGACGCCGCAGGATCCCGCCGGACCGCCGTCGGGCCCGCCGGCCTGGGGCGCACCACAGGACCCGGCGGCGCCGCCGTCGGGCCCGCCCGCGTACGGCGCGCCCGGCGCCTACGGCGCACCTGCGGGCGCGCCCGGCGACCCCACGGTCCAGGGACCGACCGCCCCGCCGCCGGGCGCCTACCCGCCCCCGTCCGGTGCCTACCCGCCGCCGCCGGGCTCCTACCCGCAGTCGGGCGGCTACGGCGCCCAGCCCGGGTACACCGGGCCCGCGTTCGCGGTGGGTGAGGCGATCTCCTACGGCTGGCGCAAGGTCACCTCGAACCTCGGGCCGTGGATCCTCGTCGCGCTCATCTTCATCGCGGTCAACGTGGCGTGGAGCTGGATCACGGGCGGGTTCGACCAGTTCCAGGACCAGTACGACTTCACGGACACGAACTTCGCCGCCGTCAGCGGCATCACCTTCACGAGCATCCTGCTCGGGATCGTCGGCACCGTCATCGGCTACCTCATCACCGCGTTCTTCACGCGCGGCGCGCTCGACGAGGTAGACGGGCGTCGCCCGGACGTCGCGGCGTTCTTCCGCATCGGCAACGTCGTCAACGTGCTGCTCGCGGCGCTGATCGTCGGCATCCTGACGGGCATCGGCTTCGTGCTGTGCATCCTGCCGGGCTTCGCGATGCTGCTCTTCTCCGCGTTCGTCTACTACGTCGCCCTCGACCAGGGCGTCGACGCGATCACGGCGATCCGGACGAGCTTCTCGCTCGTGGCCAAGAACTTCGGCCAGGTGTTCCTGCTGCTGCTCGCGCTCTTCGGCATCAACATCCTCGGCGCGATCCCGTGCGGCCTCGGCCTGTTCGTCACGATCCCGCTGAGCTACGTCGCCGTCGGCTTCGCGTACCGCCGCCTCACCGGGGGCGTGCCGGCCGCCTGACGGCCGGTCGTCGTCGCCCGTCCACCGCGCCCCGGTGCCGCCCGTCGGTGCCGGGGCGCGGTGCGTCCCGGGACCGACGCCGCGTCAGCGGCAGGCCGCTCAGGGTGCCGTGACGAAGTCGATGAGCTCCTCGACCCGGCCGAGCAGGGACGGCTCGAGGTCGGCGTACGTGCGCACGGTGCCGAGGATGCGCTGCCACGCGCGCCCGACGTCCTCGGCGGTGTCCGCGGGCCACCCGAGCTCGCGCAGGATGCCGCGCTTCCACTCGGTGCCCCGCTCGATGACGGGCCAGTGCTCGAGACCGACGCGCGCGGGCTTCACCGCCTGCCACACGTCCACGTACGGGTGCCCGAGCACGAGCACGGTGCCCGCGGGGGAGCGGCGCAGGGCCTCGTCGGCGATCCGCCGCTCCTTGCTCCCGGGGACGAGGTGGTCCACGAGCACGCCCACGCGCCGCTGCGGCGTCGGGCCGAAGTCCGCGAGCGCCGCCGCGAGGTCGTCGACGCCGTGCAAGGGCTCGACGACGACGCCCTCGACGCGCAGGTCGTCGCCCCACACCTTCTCGACGAGCTCGGCGTCGTGCTTGCCCTCGACCCAGATGCGGCTGCCGCGGGCCACGCGCGCCCGCTGTCCGGCGACGGCCCGCGAGCCGGACGCGGTGCGCGCCGGCGCGGCGGGGGCGCGCGACGTGACGGGCGCGGTGAGCTCGACCGGCTCGCCGTCGACCCAGAA
>JAQSXO010000171.1 GCA_029256625.1 Cellulosimicrobium sp.
GAGGTAGAGCCGTGGTTGCGTGAGGTAGAGCCGTGGTTCTTGTGTTCGACGGCGTGTGGTTGCCCTGGGTGGTCGGGGTGGGTGGTGGTGCCGCGTCTAACATCCGCCGCTCGTTCCTCGCGGCTCCCGCCAGGCCCGCCACGACGCGGCACCACCACCCGCCCCGCCCTGCGTCGTCTCGCCCTGGTCGGTTCCCGCCTCGGGCGACCGCCCGCGGGGTGGGGTTCGGCCCGCGCCGCGGCACCGACGGGGTCTCCGCACCGCCGCGCGGAACGGGTCGCCGGCCGGGGCGTCGTCACGTCGAGCAGGTGGTCTGGGCGTGTCCGGGGCGCGTGTCAGACCCGGATCGCCTGCTCGACCCGCCGGGACAGCCTGGTCGGCCGCATGTCCGCCCGACGTGGGTCTACCCGGCCTCGGCGGGCCACCCGACGGTCGCGAGCGGCGACCGACGTCCCCCGGGCGAGACGAACGCCGAGCGGTGGGGGTGGGCTCGGCGGCGAAGGGGCGTCAGAGCCGCGCTCCTTGAACTCACGGCCGAGAGACCGGGGTGACGGCGCGGCAGCCCCGAGCGCCGAGGCCACCCGCGCCGCGGACCCGGCCACGCGCGCTTGAGACCCGACCGCGAGCCCGAGACCCGAACACGCGGGCCCGAGACCCGGACCAGCGCTCTACCGGGACCAGCCAGGGTTCTACCTCGGAGGGGAGTAGGGGGAGGGCCAGGGGCCGATCTCGGGGAGGGAGACGGGCGCGCCGGCGCGGTGGGCGACCGGTTCGGCGTCCGGGGTGCGGCCCGCGAGCCAGGCGGCGACGTCGGTGAGGCGGCTTCGGACGACGACGGCGCGCGCGTCGATCCCGGGGTCGCTCCCCACGGGCGTCCCCGTATGGGGAGGAACCCCGGGTTCGGTCGCGAGACGGAGGCCGCCCGGACCCGTCCTGAGCCGGGTGGGCTCGTCGGCGAGGTCGACCACGACGTCGTCGGCGAGGCGGTCCCCGAGGAAGTCGAGCAGGTGGAGCCCGAGCGCGCGCGGCCAGGTGTCGAGGGCGATGCCGGCGTCGAGGTCGACGGCGTGGATCCGGACCTCACGCCACCACGCGACGAGCGCGTCCACGACGGTCCCGTCGCGGTAGGTGACGCGCGCGTCCCAGCCCGGCGACCCGGCGGCGGGCCAGGCGGCGTCGAGACGCTCGGCGAGCGACGCGAGCGCGGACACGTGCTCCGCGACCGACCGGCGTGCGCCCGCCTGGATGCCGGCCTCGCGTCCGGCCGCTCCGCCGTCGTACACCTCGACGAGCTCGCCGTGGGCGGCGAGCTCTGCCTGGCGGGCCATCGCCTCGCCGATCGCCGTGACGTGCGCGAGCACGTGGCTGCGCGACCAGCCCGGGAGGGCCGACGGCCCGGCGAGCCCGGCGTCGTCGAGGGCACGCGTCACGGACGTGACGGCGTCGAGCGCGGCGCGCGCGTCGCGGCGCACCTCCGCGACGTCCGGCGCGGCGGGTGCGGTGGGGTCGGTCACGGCCACAGGAGCTCCTTCGTCCAGGGGAGAGGGGTCGCGGCGCCCGCGTCGGGCGGCGCGGTGTAGCGCAGGCGGACCTGACCGTCCGGCGAGGAGGCCCAGAACTCGACGCTCGTGGGCTCGAGCGCGTACGCGGTCCAGGTGTCGAGGACGACGTCGGGCTCGGCACGCACCCGCGCGAGCGCGGCGTCCCACGCCGCCCGGTACGCGACCCGCGACGCGAGCGGGGCGCTCTGCGACCCGGCGAGCGCCGTCGCCCGGGAGAAGTCGGAGCGGGCGCGGAAGTCGGCCGCGGACGCCTCGGGACCGAGCGGGACGACCGGCCCGCGCACCCGGACCTGGCGACCGTGCTCACGCCAGAAGAACGTCAGGGCGGCGTTCGGGTTCTGCGCGAGGGCCACGCCCTTGGGCGAGTCGGCGCGCGTGGCGAAGACCCAGCCGTCGCCGCCGACGTCCTTGAGGATCAGCGTCCGGGCGTCGACCCGGCCGCTCGCGTCGGCGGTCGAGAGGGTCGCGGCGTGCGGCGCGGGCAGGCCGGCGTCGATCGCCTCCTCGAGCCAGCCGACGAAGAGCGTGCTCGGCTCCTCGGGCGCCGCATCGACGTCGAGGCCGGGCAGGTCGGCGCCGAACACCGGGAGGGCGCGCAGGCGCTCGCGCAGGGACGGGCGGTCGGGGGCGTCGGTCATGCGTCCTCCAGGGGGTCGGCAGGGCGGGGGTCGAGGAGCGCGACGAAGCCCCGTGCCGCGGCGGTCATCGCGTCCGGGTCGTCGAGGGCGCGCGCGAGGACGTACCCGCCCTGCACGATCGCGACGGCGGCGAGCGCGCGGTCGTGGGCAGCGTCGTCGGGCAGCCCGTCCTCGGTGAGGACGGCGCTGGCCAGGTCGACGAGCCCGCGGAAGTAGGCGCGGACCTCTGCGGCGAGCTCGGCGTCGTCCATGACGGCCTGGTCGCTCACGAGCCGACCGACCTTGCAGCCGGCGAGCGCGGGCCGCGGCCGCTCGAGGTAGCGGACGAGGCGTTCGACGGCGGACCCGCCGGCGTCGAGGTCGCGGTGCGCGGCGTCGAGGCCCGCGGTCGTCGTGGCGTGCACCGCGGCCGCGGCGAGATCGTGCTTGGTGGGGAAGTGGTGGTAGAGGCTGCCCTGTCCCACGCCGCTCGAGGCGAGGACCTGGCGCGGGCTGGTCGCGCCGACGCCCTGGGCCCAGAACAGGTCCTGCGCGGCCGCGACGAGGCGCTCGCGGGCGTCGGTGGTCGTCATCCGGCCACCGTACCTACCTCTAGGTATGGTGTCGAGCCGTCGCTCTGCCGACCACCTCGCGTCACACCTCGCGCGCCCGCTCGGTCGGGACGGCATGAGAGTCGAGTCGTACGGTGGGTCGGTGAGGGTGCAGCAGCGGGTGCTGGTGGTCGCGGTCCTCGCGTCGTTCGTGTCGTTCCTGGACGGCTCGGTGGTCAACGTCGCGCTGCCCGCGATCTCCGCCGAGCTGACGACCGGGCCGGTCACCGGCCTGGCGCTGCAGCAGTGGGTCGTCGACGCGTACATGATCACGCTCGGCGCGCTCATCCTCCTCGCCGGATCGCTGTCCGACGTCCACGGCCGGCGCCGCATCATGGCGATCGGGCTCGTCGGCTTCGCCGTGACGTCGGTCGCGTGCGCGCTCGCGCCCGACGGGCTCTTTCTCGTCGTGGCGCGCGGGCTCCAGGGCGTCGCGGGCGCGCTGCTCGTGCCCAGCTCGCTCGCCATGATCATCTCGACGTTCGACGGCGAGCGGCAGTCCCGCGCGATCGGCTCCTGGACCGCGTGGACCAGCACCGCGTCGCTCGTCGGGCCGCTGCTCGGCGGCATCCTCATCGACACCATCTCGTGGCGCTGGGTGTTCTGGATCAACGTGCTGCCCGTCGCGGTGACGCTGTGGCTGCTGCGCGGCGTGCCGCGGTCCGCGGCGGAGGAGCCGGGCGCCGCGGGCGGCCCGGGCGGCCGACGGCGCATCGACGCCGCCGGCGCGACGCTCGCCGCCGTCGGTCTCGCCGGGACGGTGTTCGCGCTCATCGAGCAGGGGCGGTTCGGGTGGACGAGCCCGGTCGTGTGGGGACCGTGCGTCGTCGGCGTCGCGTGCCTCGTCGTCTTCGTGTGGTGGGAGCGCCGCGCCCCCGACCCGATGCTCCCGCCGCGGCTCTTCCGGGTGCGCAACTTCGCGTGGGGCAACCTCGCGACCGCCGCCATCTACGGGGCGCTCTACTTCGGTGGGTTCGTCGTCACGCTGTTCCTCCAGCAGGTCGGCGGGTACTCCGCGACCGCCGCCGGGCTCGCGCAGCTTCCCGTGACGCTCGTGCTCCTCGCGCTGTCCACGCGATTCGGGGCGCTCGCGGGCCGGTACGGCCCGCGCCTGTTCATGACGTTCGGCCCGATCGTCGGGGGCGCGGGCTACCTGCTCCTGCTCACGACGACGGACGACGCCGTCTACGTCACCCAGGTCCTCCCGGGCCTCGTGCTCTTCGGCCTCGGCCTCGCGATGACGGTCGCGCCGCTGACGTCCGCGATCCTCGGCTCGATCCCCGCGTCGGACGCCGGCATCGGCTCGGCGGTCAACAACGCGGTGTCCCGCGTCGCGGGCCTCGTCGTCATCGCGTTCGCCGGCGTGATCGTCGGCGGCGTGCTCGACCTCGACGGCTTCCACCGCTCGCTCGTCGTCACGGCGGCGCTGCTCGTCCTCGGCGGCGTGCTGAGCTGGGTCGGCATCCGCAACGAGAACGTGCGCGCGACCGCGGACGCGGGTTCCGCGGGCCGCTGAACGTCCGCGACCTATCGCACGGTCTGGAGGTCGTGCGTCGAGGTGTTGAGGCGGCGCGCGCCGTCGGGCACGTCGGGCGGGAACGCGACGACGATGTCCTCGATCCGCACGCCGAACCGGCCGGGCAGGTAGATGCCCGGCTCGACGGAGAAGCACATGCCGGGCTCGATCGGCCGGTCCTCGCCCTCGACCATGTACGGCGGCTCGTGGGTCGTGGTGCCGATGCCGTGGCCGGTGCGGTGCACGAAGAACTCGCCGTAGCCCGCGTCGGTGATGACGGCGCGGGCGGCGCGGTCGACGTCCTGGCACGTCGCGCCCGGGCGGACGGCGTCGACCCCCGCCTGCTGGGCGCGCAGCACGACGTCGTAGACCTCGCGCTGCTGCGTCGCGAGGGCGTCGTCCGTGCCGCCCTCGACCAGGACCGTGCGTGTCGTGTCGGAGCCGTAGCCGTCGCGCAGCCCGCCGAAGTCGAGCACGACGAGGTCGCCCGGCTCGATGACGCGGTCGCCCGCGTCGTGGTGCGGGTCGGCGCCGTTCGGCCCCGCGCACACGAGCGTGAAGTCGACCTGCTCGTGACCGTGCTCGCGCAGGAACCGGTCGAGGTCGGCGGCGACGTCCCGCTCGCGCCGGCCCGCGAACGCGACCTCGCGGATCTGGGCGAAGGCCGCGTCGGCGGCGGCGCCCGCCGCGGCGAGGCGCTCGACCTCCTGCGAGTCCTTGACGGCGCGCAGCGTCGGGACGGCGTCGGTGAACGCGGTGAACCGCGCGTCCGGGAGCGCCCGCTGGAGCCCGAGCACGTGCAGCGCCCACGTGGAGTCCGAGACGGCGTAGGCGCCCGACCGGTCGAGGAGGCGTGCCGCGGCGTCGTGCTCGTCGTCGCCGTCGCGCCAGGTCACGACGTCGAGCCCGTCCGCCCCGGGGGCCGAGACCAGGTCGCCCCGCTCGAGCAGCGGCACGACGACGGACGCGCCGGCCGGTGCGCCGGGCTCGCCCGCGGGGATCGTGAGCAGCGTGAGGCGCTCGGTGTCCGGCGGCGCGTAGCCGGTGAAGTACGCGAGGTCGGGCCCGGGCGAGACGAGCAGCCCTGCCAGGCCGGCCTCGCGGGCGTGCGCGGCGGCGCGCTCACGGCGGGCGGCGTAGACCTCGGGGCCGAACGCGGCCCCCGGGCGTGCGCTGTCGGTGCTGCTCATGGTGACAGCGTGGCACCGCTCACCCGCGAGATCGACCCGAACGGCCCGACGCCGACCCTCCGAAGGTCGATCTCGGACGTGCGGGTCGACCTCGCGCCGCGCAGGGAGTGGCAGGGTGGGCACATGACTGACGCGCGCAACCTCTTCGCCGCCCTCGACGTGTTCGACGGGCACTGGCAGCCGCACCGCGTGGCGAGCCTCAACGACGAGGACGTCAAGGTGGTCAAGGTGCTCGGCGAGTTCGTCTGGCACTCCCACCCCGAGACCGACGAGCTGTTCCTCGTGCTCGCGGGCGAGCTGACGATCGACCTGCGCGAGGACGGCGTCGAGCGGGCGGTCGTGCTGGGGCCGCACGACCTGTTCGTCGTGCCACGCGGCGTCGAGCACCGACCGCGGGCCGCCGTCGAGACCTCCGCGGTGCTCGTCGAGCGCCGGGGGACGGTGAACACGGGGGATGCGGGCGGCGACCTGACGTCGCCGTTGCGCGAGCTGCCGGACGCCTGACTACGACGAGATCGACCTGAGCGTCCGAGATCGACCCCTGGCGGGTCGGCCTGGTGACGCTCGGGTCGAATCTCGCGGGACTCAGACCCGGACGACGACCTTGCCGCGCACGTGGCCCGACTGGCTCGCGCGGTGCGCGTCGGCGGCGTCGGCGAGGTCGAACACCTCCGCGACCTCCGGACGCAGCAGTCCCTCGTCACCGAGGCGCGCGAGCTCCGCGAGGTCCGCCGCGTCGGGGCGCACCCACACGTAGTGCCCGCCGAGCTCGTCGCGCGCGCGGGCGTCCGTGATCGAGGCGACCGTGCCGCCGTCGCGCAACACCTGCGGCACCGAGTCGAGCGCGTCGCCGCCCACGTAGTCGAGGACGACGTCGACGCCCTCCGGCGCGAGCGCCCGGACCCGGTCCGCGAGCCCGTCGCCGTAGGTCACCGGCTCGGCGCCCAGCGAGCGCAGGAAGTCGTGGTTGCGCTCGGACGCCGTGCCGATCACGCGCGCGCCGAGCGCCCGCGCGATCTGGACGGCGAACGACCCGACGCCGCCGGCCGCGGCGTGCACGAGGACCGTCTGCCCCTCGGTGACTCCCGCGCGCCGGATCGTCTGGTACGCCGTCAGGCCCGCGAGCGGCACGGCGGCCGCCTCCTCGAACGACCACGCAGCGGGCTTGCGCGCGAGCGTGCGGACCGGCGCCGCGACGAGCTCCGCGAACGTCCCGCCCGACACCTCGCCGCCGACGACGTCCTTGCGCACGTACCCGTACACCTCGTCGCCCACCTTCAGCTCCGGTGTGTCCAGACCGACGCGCTCGACGACGCCCGCGACGTCCCACCCGGGGACGACGGGGAAGGCCACGTCCATGACCTGGTCGAGGTAGCCCTCGCGGACCTTCCAGTCCACCGGGTTGACGCTCGCGGCGCGCACGCGCACGAGCACGGAGTCGGGCCCGACCTTGGGGTTCGGGAGGTCGGTCGTCTCGAGGACATCGGGGCCGCCGTAGCGGGAGTAGGTGATGGCTCGCATGACGGCGGCAACGGCACGCGCGCCCGCTCGATTCCCGGTCTGCCGGGGGAGAGTCGCGGGTCACACCGGCGCGCGGCCGGCTTCGTCTCCCGGGCGGTCAGCCCTCGAACGCCGTCGGGTCCATGAAGAGGACCTCCCACTGGTGGCCGTCGAGGTCGGCGAAGCTCCGCGAGTACATGAAGCCGCCCTCCTCCTGCGGGTCCTTGACCG
>JAQSXO010000172.1 GCA_029256625.1 Cellulosimicrobium sp.
TCCGCGGGGACTACCACGAGGCCATGGCCCTGCTCGACGTCGTCGAGGAGCAGTTCTCCTGATGGCCCAGCACCGCCTGCGCACGCACCCGCTGGTGCTGCGGCGCGTCGAGGTCGCACGCGTCGTCGACGTCACGCCCCGCATGCGCCGGGTGACGCTCGTCGGGCCCGAGCTCGGGGCCTTCGAGCGCGACGGCCTGCCGATGCCCGCGTTCGACGCGCCGTGGTTCGACGACCACGTGAAGATCGTGCTCGCCTCCGACGGCGACGTCGCCTCCGCGCTGCCCGTGCAGCGCGCGCACGGTATCGACTGGCCGCCCGCGCCGAACCGGCAGGGCCGCGACTACACGCCGCGCCGCTGGGACGCGGCGGCCGGCGAGCTCGACCTCGACCTCGTGCTGCACGGCGACGGGCCGGCCGCGGCGTGGGCCCGGGCGGCGCGCCCGGGCAGCGAGCTGTGGTTCGTCGGGCCGAAGGCCTCGACCGTCTGGCCCGACGACGTCGACTGGGCGCTGCTCGCGGGCGACGAGACGGCGCTGCCGGCGATCGGGCGCTTCCTCGACGAGCGACCCGCCGACGTGCCCGTGCAGGTCGTCGTGACGATCGGCGCAGAGTCGGCCCGGCAGGACCTCGCGCTGCGCGAGGGCGACACCGTGCGGTGGGTCGTCGCGCCGGAGGGCGACCGCGCCGCGCTCGACGAGGCCGTGCGCGCGCTCGCGTGGTGGCCCGGCCAGGTCTACGCGTGGGCGGCGAGCGAGAGCCGCGCGCTCCTGCCCGTGCGGCGCTACCTCACGCGCGAGCGCGCGGTGCCGCGCACGCACGTCGACGTCACGGGGTACTGGCACGCCGAGCCAGCCGCCGCGCCGGCGCCGGCCCAGGGGCCCGCGGCCGAGGCGCAGCCGCAGCCCACGGGGGTCCCGTCCCCCGTGCCCTGGTTCGCGACCCGCGCGGCGCTCCAGCTCCGCCTGCTCGACGAGCTGGGCGCGGGGCCGCGCGACGTCGAGACCCTCGCCGAGGTCGCGCGCGTCGCGCCGGGCGCGGTCCGCGCCCTGGTGGGCGTGCTCGCGGGGTCGGGCGTCGTGACGCTCGACGGCGACAAGGTCGCCCTGGGCGACGCGGGCGAGGACCTCCTCGACGACGAGCACGAGCGCGAGGAGTACGAGGGGCTCGAGGCGGACGCCGTCCTGGCGCTCGCCGCGCTCGCCCCCGCGCTGCGCGACGGCGCACCGGCCTGGTCCCGCTCGCGCGGCCGGTCGTTGCGCGCCGAGGTGGAGGCCGACGCCGACCGCGCCGCGGAGGTCGTCGAGGGCGCCGACGTGCTCCCGTACGTGCTCACGGGCCTCGGCACCTGGCCGGTCTGGGCGGAGGCGCGGTCCGTCGCGCTCGGCGGCCCCGGCGCGCTCGTCGTCGCCGACCTGCTCGCCGAGGTCTCGGGCGAGCGCGCGACGACGCTCGTCGAGGACGCGGTCCCGCTCGGTGTCCTGCGCGAGCAGGCCGGAACGTCCACGGCCCACGCCACGGCCGAGACGTGGCCCGCGACCGACGTCGCCGTGAGCGCGCTCGGGGCCGGCCACCGCACCGACGACGAGGTCGTCGACCTCCTCGTCGCGATGCGCAGAGCCGCGCCGCGCGCGGTCCTCGTCGAGGACTTCACGCCCGACGGGCTCAGCCCCCATGCGCACGAGCACGCGCTGCTCTCGCTGGCGACGACCGGCACCGCGCCGCGCAGGCCCGACGACGTCGCCCGGCTCGCGGAGCGCGCGGGCTGGCGCGTCGAGCGGCACGAGGCGCTCGGCTGGGGCGTCGAGCGCGTCGAGCTCGCGGCCCAGGACGACCCGCCGCAGTGAGTCGCACCCGCGTGCGGCGAGCCCCGGTCCGTAGACTCGCGCGATGAGTCTTCTCGCTGCTGAGCATGCGCTCCAGGCCGCCCAGCGTGCCGGTGACGTCGACGCGCTGGACGCGTTGCTGCACCCCCGGTGCGTGGGCGTCGGGCCGGACGGGTCCGTCTTCTCCAAGGAGGACGACCTGGAGAGCCACCGCTCGCGCTTCCTGCGGATCACCCGCCTGGAGGAGGTGTCCCTGGACGTCCAGGAGGACGTCGCGAGCGGGGTGACCCGCTTGGTCGCGGCCGTCGAGGCGGTCCAGGGTGGCGCCGCGGTCTCCGCGCGGCTGACCTACACGCGCCTCTGGGTGCGGGCGGACGACCGCTGGCAGGTGCTGGCTGCGACGCTCGCACCGGCCTCCGAGCCCACCTGAACCGCGCCGGGCGTCACCCTCCGGTGAACATGTCGATGGTCAGCGGTGCGCCGACGGCGTCGCACGCGTCGCCGAGGTCGGCCTCGGCGTCGTCCCACTCCGGGGAGTGCACACCGGTCGACTCCCCCGACGCCCCGGACGTGACCGGCGCGGCCGCCTGCAGCTCGCCGATCGCCGTCTGCACGGCGCTGTCACCGTCGGACGGCAGGCGATCGAGCACGCGGGTCGCCAGCCGGTACCAGCCGTCGTGCTCCTGCGCGCCCATGCGGCCGTCGGCCAGGCTGAGGTCGGCGTTCTCCACGATGGTCAGCACGTCGCCGTAGGCGGTGCAGGCGGCGACGTCCTCCGCGGCAGCGGCGTCGGCCTCCGCGACGGTCGGAGAGCCCTGCGGCGCGGCGTCGGCCTCACCGGCGCCGTCGCAGCCGCCCAGGACCACGGCGCCCAGCACCGCCGTCGTCACCACTGCCCACCGCTTCGCTCGCACCTGCGCACGCTCCCGACGTCGATTCCTGAGGGGACGACTGACGGCGAGAGTCTGCCGCGAGCACGCCGCGACGTCGAGAGACACGCCGAGCGCGCCAGGCGCTCGGTCGGCACGACGCCCCAGCGCGCCGTGCCGACCGGTCCCCTCCTCGTCCCCGTGAGGTCGTCGTGGCGACGACCGGGCGTCTCAGCCGACCGCGCGGAACGGACCCCACGAGCCGGTGCCCGGCTCCTGCCCGCGCGACCACCACTGCGCGACCCACACCGCGCCGTCGTGCACGACCGCGTCACCGGCCCGGAACACGCGCGTCGGGGTCCAGACCGGCACGCCCCGCTCGTCGGTGGCCAGCTCCTCCCACGGTCCCCACACCGCGCCCGGGGTCGTTCCCCGCGCGTACCACTGGGCGCGGAACACCGCGCCGTCGTGGACGACGACGTCGCCCGCGCCGTACGTCGCGGTCGGGTCGTAGGCCGGGGCGTCGACCGGGCCGAGACGACCCGCGCCCGCGGACGACCGCACGATCGCCGGCACGGCCCACGTCGGGTCGATGCTCCCATGCAGGGTCGGCGTCCAGCGCGCCTCGTCGGCGAGCCGGTCTGCCTCTCCCACCGAGGCGTTGTACGCCGCGAGGAGGTCGACGGGCTCGCCGTTCACCGTCGAGCCCGTCTCGAAGAGCCGCTCGCCCTTGTACCGGCCGATGATCCGCGCCGGGTCGACGCCCGGGGCGAGCTCGAACGCGTTGTTCTCGGCGTAGATGCTCGAGTCGACGCCCGCGCCCCAGTAGTACTGGAAGATGCCCTCGCGCGACTGCTCGTACAGCTCGTTGTAGACGTGCACGTCGCCGAAGCGCACGCGCGGGGCGCGCTGCCCGACGTCGGTCCACCGGTTGTGGTGGTACGTCACCTTGTGCTTGCCCGCGTCCTGGGTGCGGCTGTCCGAGGAGCCGAGGATCGCCGTCTTGTCGTGGTCGGAGAAGTGGTTGTGCGAGACGGTCACGTGGTCCGAGCCGTGCGTGATGTCGAGCAGCCCGTCGTGGATCTCGTACGGGCGGCCGAACACCGTCGGCAGCGACGACGGCGGGTGCTCGCCGTCGTCGAACGTGCTGTGGTCCACCCACACGTTCTCCGACGTCCACACCGACACGTTGTCATACGCGGAGTTCCAGTTGCCGGCGTCGCCGTCGCCCGGGTCCCACGCGGGGAAGCAGTCGCGCGCGTCGGAGAAGGTGACGTTGCGGACGATGACGTTGCGCGCGTCGCGGATCCGCAGGCTCGCGCCCACGACCTGCGCGTCCGCGCCCAGGCCGACGATCGTCACGTTCGACCCCACGTGCTGGAGCGTGCGCGTCGCCTGCTCCGCGGCGGCGATCACGCGCGCGTCCTCGAGCGGACCGGCCGGGTCCACCCAGCCGTACGTCGCGGGGTCGTAGGCCGCGACGTAGTCGTCCATCGAGAACGGCGCGTCGCTGCCGGCGACCGGGACGGTCGCGGCGATCGCCTCGCAGCTGGTCCCGGCGAACGCGTCGATGCGCCCGTCGACGTACACGATGCGCGGCGTCGTGTCGGTCCGTGCCCCGGCACCTCCGAGCGCGGTGCGCAGCTCGTCCCAGGTGTCCACGACGTACACGTGCTCGGCGCTCGCCGCGCTCCCGCCCGTGGTGCCGCCGTTCGCGGCGCCCCAGCCGTCGTTCGTGCCGAGCACCTGCCGGCCGAGGTCCGCCGCGCCGGGACCGCCCGGGGTCGCGCTCTCCCCTTCCGCGACGTCCGGCGCTGCGCTGCTCGTCAGTGCGGTCCCCGTCACCGCCATCACGACCGCGGTCGCCGCGGCCAACGGGACCCTCACCCACCGTCCTGCCATCACCCAACTCCTTCGTCGGTGCGAGAAACCGGTTTCCCACCGGCGTCGCCGAGTCTGGCACACGGAAGACGGAAAGCGCTAGCCTGCGGGCGAGCCGCGGGACCTTCGCCGGACGCCTCCCGCAGGGAGCAGGCCCAGGTCCGGCGAATCGCCGCGTCACGACCGACGAGCCAAGCCCGGGGCGGCGAGGGCGACGAGGACGGCCGTCGCGGCGGCGAAGACGACGACCATGAGGCGCAGCGGCTCGACGGTCAGCGAGAGGCCCAGGAGCAGCACGGGGACGGCAAGGCCGACGTAGGCGACGAGGAAGATCCCCGCGAGCACCTCGCCGCGCCGGTGGGGTTCGGCGAGCGACCCCGCCGTCGCGAGCGCGCCGCGGAAGAGGACGCCGACGCCCGCCCCGGCGACGACCGCGCTGGCGACGAAGCCCGGCAGGGACGCGAGCCCGACCGACACGGCAAGGAGGACGAGCCCCGTCAGGGTCAGCGCGACCGCGAGCGCCACCTGCCGCGCCGGGGCGAGCCGTCCGGAGGCGAGCTGGGCGAGGGCGGCGGACGCGAACACCGCGGCGGACACGAGCCCCGCGACCAGTCGCGAGTCCTCGTGCATGACCGTCGAGAGCACGCTCGGCGTGAGCGACGTGAAAAGCCCGAACACGGCGAAGCCGGCGAACGCGGCCGCCGCGGCGGCGACGAACGCGCCGCGCCCGGACCGCGGCACCGCGACGCGCTGCGGGCGGTAGGCGTACGGGCCGACCGACGGCGCGACCGTCTCGGGCACGAGCGCGGCGGCGAGGACCGCGGCGGCGAGCAGGACGGCGAACGCGACGTACGGCGTCGTGAGCGGAGCGGGCGCGGCCTGGGCCAGCAGCCCGCCGACGAGCGGGCCGAGCGCGAGGCCGCCGATGTTCGCGAGGCCGGCGACCGCGCTCGCGCCGCGCGGGCCGTCCGGGCGCGCGATCGCACGCAGCTCGGCGAGGTGCGCCGTCGCGGTCGCGGTGACGGCGCCGATCCCGGCACCGGAGACGAGCCGCGCGACCACGAGCCCGCCCAGCCCGTCGAGCGCGAGGAACAGCGCCGCCGCGACGAGCTCGGCCGCGAGGCCGAGGAGCAGCACGCGCCGGCGCCCGAACCGGTCGCTGAGGTGACCGACGAGGTAGAGGCTCGCGGCCACGCCGACCGCGTAGGCGGCGAAGACGACGGTCACGGCGACCGTGGGGAGCCCGTCGCGCACCTGGTAGAGGGGGTAGAGCGGGGTCGGGACGGTCGAGAACGCCATCGCGGTGGCGAACGCGAGCGCCACGACGAGGAAGCCGGAGCCGTGGGAGACGAGCGGACGCCGCCTGGTCGCCTGCGGGGAGGTTCGGACGAGGTCCGGGGTGTGCGTCGAGGTCGAGGTCATGCGCACCACCGTGCGCCCGGACGGGTGATCGCGTCCAACGACTTCTGTCGATACAAGTGATCGCCTGCACCGATTTCTGAGTACCCTCGCTCCATGGAGACGCGCCAGCTCGAGTACTTCGTCGCCGTCGCCGAGGAGCTGAGCTTCACGCGCGCCGCCGCCCGCGTGTTCGCCGTGCAGTCGAGCGTGTCCGCGGGGGTGCGCGCGCTGGAGGCCGAGCTGGGCGCCCGGCTGTTCGAGCGGACCAAGCGCACCGTCGCGCTCACGTCGCAGGGCGAGGCGCTGCTCCCCCGGGCCCGCGCGGTCCTCGACGCCGTCGACGAGGCGCGCGCCGCCGTCGCGCCCGGCCCGCACCTCGTTCGCGGCACCGTCCGTCTCGGGGTCTTCACCAACCTCGGCTACCTCGGCCTGCCGCGCGTGCTCGCGGCGTTCCGCGAGCGCCACCCCGGCGTCGAGCTGCGCCTGACGCCGAGTCCTGCCGGCTCGACGGGCCTCGGAGAGGACGTGCGCCGCGGGGTCGTCGACGTCGCGTTCACGGGGCTGGACCCGCAGGACCATCCGGGCCTGCGGTACACGCGCCTCACGTCCGCGGCGTTCGTCGCGGTCCTGCCCACCGGGCACGCGCTCGCTGGCGCGGCGTCGGTCGCACCGGGCGACCTGGCCGACGAGCGCGTCGTGACGACGCCGCGCGGGTTCGGCAACCGCGTGGTCGCCGAGCGCGCGTTCGCGCACGCGGGCGTCGCGCCGCGCGCCGACACGGAGGTCGCCGACGTCGGGGACCTGCCCGCGTTCGTGGCCGCGGGGTTCGGGGTCGCGGTGGTGCCAGCCGACATGTACGAGCCCGCCGACGGGGCGGTCGCGGTCCCGCTCGACGCGCCCGAGGCGTGGTCACTCGGGCTCGTGACCCGGCCGCACCCGAGCGCCGCCGCCGCGGCCCTGGTGGCCGGGCTCGTGCACGCGCTCGGGAGCAGGCCGACGCCGGACTGAGGCGCGCTGATAGCATCGGCACGTGCTCATCGAGGTCGACAGACTCTAGCCGCCGAGCCGTCGGCGGCCCGTCCCAGCGCACCCTCTCGCCCCCGGCTCCGTGACGGAGCCCCCGTGGGCGAGCCCTCCCGGCTCCTGCCGTGGCCTCGTCGTGCCTGGACCCGCCGCACCGCTCCCGCGCCGCCCTGTCCATCCCCGGCACGACCCTGCCCGC
>JAQSXO010000173.1 GCA_029256625.1 Cellulosimicrobium sp.
CAGGTCGAGCAGCCCGGCGGCGCGCGCGTCGAGCGCCGCGCGCACGAACGGCTCGAGGATCGCCGGACCGGTGCCCCACGTGACGTGGAAGCGCGGGACGGAGTTGCCGTGCCCCCCGGCGGCCGTCCCGTCGGCGCCCGAGGTCACCGGGTACCCGCCGCGCTCGGCCCACTGCACGAGCGGGAACCACCGCACGCCCTTCTCGTGCAACCACCCGCGCATCTCGCCCGCCGCGAAGTCGACGAACCCTCGCGCCCAGGCGTACCCGTGACGGTCGGGGCCCTCACCGCGGTCGGCGCCGGGCGCGAACCGTGCGGAGCCGAGCCAGTCGTCGAACGCGAGCTCGGCGGAGTCGGTGACACCCATGCGCCGCTGCTCGGGCGAGCCGACGAGGAACAGGCCGCCGAACGACCACCACGCCTGCCCGCCGAGGCTCGCGGCGGGCTCCTGGTCCAGCAGGACGACGCGCCGCCCGGCCGCGGTGAGCTCGGTCGCCGCGACGAGCCCGGCGAGCCCGGCCCCCACGACGACGACCTCGGGGTTCTCGATCGTGGGGGAGCTGACGGAGGAGTCGACCGCGCTGTCACTCATGCGGGAAGAGTAGAGCACGTGTCCAGGCCCCGGCAGGCCCGATGGGCGAGTGCGACCGCGCCTCTACCTCGTACGACCGCGCCTCTACCTCGGACGACCGCGCCTCTACCTCGGACGACCGCGCCTCTACCTCGCGCGCTGGCGGTGCCGTCACCGTTCGCGCGGTCCCGGTCCTCGGGGTGCTCCCAGTCCGAGGCCCACGCGAGGTCCCAGCGCTCGGCGTCGCCGCCCGCCGCCGCGCGCACCCCCGGGAGCGTGACGTCGACGGGGTCGAGCCCGCCCGCGAGGACGACGAGCACGTCGGCGTCGCCGGCCTCCGGGGCCGTGCGCAGCATCTGCAGCGTCCGGACGGCGGGGTCGTGCCAGGCGGAGTGGTCGAGGAGCTCGCCGTCGGCGTCGAACCACACGAGGTCGGGCACGCCCATGTCGCTCCCCGGGCTCCGTGCCCCGGCACCGGCGGTCGAGGCGTCGGCGGGGCGAGGGCGACCGGTGAAGAACGTGTCGGGACGCAGGGCCGGGTGCTCGCGCCGCAGGGCGAGGAGGTACCGCGCCGTCGCGAGCAGGTCCTTGCGCCACGGCGAGAGGTGCCACGAGACCCACGACGTCTCGTCGTCCTGCACGTAGGCGTTGTTGTTGCCGCGCTGCGTCCGCCCCATCTCGTCGCCCGCGGTGAGCATCGGTGTGCCGGCGGCGAGGACGAGCGTCGCGAGGAGGTTGCGGATCGAACGGCGGCGCAGGGGCGCGATCTCTTCGCCGATCCCGAGCCTGAGCCCGAGCGCGTCGAGCCCGGCGCCGCCGCCCGCCCGCGCGTCCGACGCCACGACCGGGCCCTCGAGACCGTGGTTCCAGGAGCGGTTGTCGTCGGTCCCGTCGCGGTTGTCCTCGCCGTTCGCGAGGTTGTGCTTGTGGTCGTACGCGACGAGGTCGGCGAGCGTGAACCCGTCGTGCGCCGTCACGTAGCTCACCGAGGCGACGGGCCCGCGCAGCAGCGGCGGGTCGGAGTGCCCGAACAGGTCCGCCGAGCCCGCGAGGCGGGTCGCGAGGTCGCGCACGCCGTGGCCGGGCCGCCCGTGGGACGCCTCGCGCGCGTCGGCGAGCCAGAACTGGCGCGCCGCGTCGCGGAACCGGTCGTTCCACTCGGCGAGCGGCGGCGGGAACTGCCCGGTCCGCCACCCGCCGGGCCCCACGTCCCACGGCTCCGCGACGAGCTTGAGCCCGCACAGCACCGGGTCGGTCTGCAGCGCGACGAGGAACGGGTGGTCCGGGTCGAACCCGGCGGTCCCGCGCCCGAGCGTGACCGCGAGGTCGAACCGGAACCCGTCGACCCCCACGACCTCCGCCCAGTACCGCAGCGAGTCCAGCGCGGCGCGCACGACCGCAGGGCGCCGGAAGTCGAGGGAGTTGCCGGTCCCGGTGACGTCCGCGAGGCGCGCGGGCGAGCCGCCGTCGTGCAGGTAGTACCCGGCGTTGTCGAGCCCGCGCCACGACAGGTGGTACCCGTCGGCGCCGCCCTCGCACGTGTGGTTGTGCACGACGTCGAGCAGCACCTCGATCCCCGCCTCGTGCAGGAGGTGGACCATGCCGCGCACCTCGTCGAGGACGGCGCCCGGCCCGGCCTCCTGGGCCGCGCGCGTCGCGTACGCGGCGTGGGGCGCGAAGAACCCGAGCGTCGAGTAGCCCCAGTAGTTCGTCCGGCCGCTCGCGAGGAGGTGCGGCTCGGGCACGTTCGCGTGCACGGGCAGGAGCTCGACGGTCGTCACGCCCAGCGACCGCAGGTGCTCGATCGTCACCGGGTGCGCGACGCCCGCGTACGTGCCGCGCAGGTGCTCGGGCAGGGCCTCGAGCCGCTGCGTGAGGCCGCGCACGTGCGCCTCGTAGACCACGGTGTCGCGCCACGGGACGCGCGGCCGGGGCGCCAGGGTCCCCGTCGGCTCGGCCACGACCACCGCGTGCGGCACGAACGGCAGCGAGTCGCGCGCGTCCGCCGGGCCGTACGGGTCGCTCCCGACCTGGCCGTGGATCGCCGGGTCGTCGACGAGCTCGCCCACGAGCCCGCGCGCGTACGGGTCGACGAGCAGCTTCGCGGGGTTGTGCCGCAGCCCGGCGGCGGGTTCCCACGGGCCGTGCACGCGGAACCCGTAGCGCTGCCCGGGCCGGACGCCGGGGACGTGCGCGTGCCAGACGCCGTACGCCGGCCCGGCGAGCGGGACGCGGCGCTCGCGGTAGCGGGCCGGGTCGTGGTCGGGCAGCGACGCGTCGACCACGTCCACGAGGCACAGCTCGACGGCGGTCGCGTGCGACGCGAGGACGGCCACGTCCACGCCGTCGCCCGCGACGCGCACGCCGAGCGGCGGCACGAGGGCGTGCCGGTCGACGGGCCCCGACGGGAGCGGGAGCGCGGCCGGGACGGGACCGGGGGCCGGGCCGGGGACGGGGGAGGGGGTCGGGGGCACGTGCACCCGTCCATTGTGGCGGGTGTCACCGGCTCGTCCCGCCGCCCGCCGGTAGGCTTCCCCGAGCGGGCCGGGAACCTCTCCGGCCGACCGCCCAGCGCACAGGGAGAGCAGCCGATGCGGATCGTCGTCGCCGTGAAGTACGTCCCGGACATCCATGCGGACCGGGGCTTCGAGGGCGGGCGCGTCGTGCGCCGGGCCGACGAGGGGACGCTCAACGAGCTCGACGAGAACGCGGTCGAGGCCGCGCTGCGCCTCAAGGAGGCGCTGCCGGAGGCGGAGCGCGAGACCAGCGAGGTGATCGTCCTCACGGTGGCCGGCCCGGACGCGGACGGCGCGGTGCGCCGCTCGTACCAGCTCGGCGCGGACCGCGGCGTGCGCGTGAGCGACGACGCGGTCGCGGGCTCCGACTACTTCGGCACCGCGCGCGTGCTCGCCGCCGCGGTGCGCCGTCTCGCGGACGAGGCCCCGGTGGACCTCGTCGTCACCGGCATGGCCGCGCTCGACGGGCTCGGCTCGGTGGTCCCGGCCCTCCTGGCGGCGGAGCTCGACCTGCCGCAGCTCACGCTCGCCGGGAAGCTCGAGGTCGAGGGCGAGCCGGGCGCGCGGACGGCTCGCGTCACGCGCGAGCTCGATGGCGTCGAGGAGGTCCTCGAGGCGCCGCTCCCCGCCGTCGTGTCGGTGACCGACCACGCGAACGACCCGCGCATGCCCAACTTCAAGCTCATCATGGCGGGCGCCCGCTCGCGCGTGCTCGACGCGTCGCCCCGCCCGCCGCGCCCCGACGCCGAGATCGTCGTCGACAAGGGCGAGGGCGGACGCGCCCTGGCCGAGTACCTCATCCGCAACGACCTGGTCTGAGAGGCGTCCGCACATGAGCACCCCCGGGACCCGTACCGTCCTCGTCCTCCTCGACTCCGCCGGCACCGAGCTCCGCTCGCCCGTGCTGGAGCTGATCACCGTCGGCCGCTCGCTCGGGCGCGTCGAGGCCGTCGCCCTGGAGGCGCCCAGCGTCGGCGTCCTGGCCCAGCTCGGCGCGTACGGCGTCGCGCTCGTGCGCCAGGCCGAGCCGTCCTCGGGCGGGGAGGTCGTCACCGGCGACGCGCTGCACCTCACGCCCGTCGTGGCCGAGGTCCTCGCCGCCGCGACGCGCGCCTCCCACGCGGACGCCGTCCTGCTCACGTCGTCGTTCCCGAACAAGGAGGCGGCGGCGCGCCTCGCGTTCCTCACCGAGGCCGGCCTCGTCGTCGACGCGTCCGCGCTGACCGACGGCGGCACGCACCTCGTCGCGGACAAGCGCGTCTTCGCGGGGTCGTGGGACGTGCGCAGCGAGATCGTCACCGACCCCGCCGTGCTGACGCTGCGCGCCAACTCCGTCGTCCCGCAGCCCGCGGACGCGGCCGTCGCGACGGAGGTCGACGCGCTGCGCGTCGAGCTGTCGCCCGCGGCGACGGCGGCGCGCGTCGTGTCGCGCACGGTCGACGAGTCCGCCGGAGCAGGGCGCCCCGCGCTCGGCGAGGCCGCGATCGTCGTCGCCGGGGGGCGCGGCACGAACGGCGACTTCGGGCCCGTCACCGAGCTGGCCGACGCGCTCGGCGCGGCCGTGGGCGCGACGCGCGACGCCGTCTACGAGGGCTGGCACGACCAGTTCGTCGGGCAGACGGGCGTGACCGTCGCGCCGCGGCTGTACATCGGCGCGGGCATCTCCGGCGCCCCGCACCACCGGGGCGGCATGCAGGCCTCGCAGGTGATCGTCGCGGTGAACAACGACCCCGAGTGCCCGCTGTTCGAGATCTCGGACTTCGCGGTCGTCGGCGATCTCGCGGACGTGCTGCCCCAGGCGGCCGAGGTGCTGCGCGAGCACCGGGCGTCCCAGGGCTAGGGGCCCCGATGGCCTGGTGGGAGGACGAGCGGTCGAACCTCGCCGACCAGCTCGCGGACTCGAGCCGGCCCGTACGGTCGGCGTCGCCCTACGAGGGCGACCGCTCGGGCGCGTGGGCGACCCTGCCGTGGTGGCTGCTGCTCGGAGCAGCGGTCACGGCCGCCGGTGTCGTGGTGCTCCGGCTCGCCGGCACGCTCGCGGGGACCAGCTTCGGAGCGACCGTCCTCGCGCTGGGGCTGTTCTACCTCAGCCAGTACGGGGTCCTGGCCTTCTACGCCCTGCAGGTCGGTCGGCTGCGGGACCGGCGCGTCGCGGCGGCGCTCGCGCACGAGCCGCCGCCCGCCCTGACCGACCACGACGTGCGGCAGTTCCACGTGCCGTTCCGCCGCTCGTACTCCGGCTCCGCGTCCGTCGGGCTCCTGAACCCCGGCGAGGGACCCTCACCGGCGGCCCTGCGCGTCGCGCGGGTCGTCGGGGGTCTGTGCATCGCGGTCTTCGTCGTGGGCGCCGTCGTGACGGTCGTCGCCGGGACGCTCGCGCGCACCTGACGGCGCCGCCCACCGGTACGCGGGCACCGGTCCGTCCGCACGCCCCCCGCTCAGGTGGCGGACAGCCGGTGCCGAGAATTCACCCGGTGTCCTCCGGGTGGTGACCGGCCGGTCATCGACCGTTCCTAGCGTCGGGCCGACTCCCCGGTGACGGGGAGGCCCCCCGACCCGTGGAGACGACCGATGACGATCACGCCTGCCCCCGAGCATCGCCCCCTGCTCTCCGTCGCGCCGCACGCGCGCGGCAAGCGCAGCCCCGTCACCTGCCGGCTGAAGTGCGCCGACGCGTGCTCGCACCCGGTGCCCAACGAGAGCGCCAACGAGACGTTCCGTGACGTCGTCGCCGGCGCGATGTCGCGCCGTGCGCTGCTCGGCGGGCTCGCGGTCGGTGCTGCCGCCGTCGTGCTCGGTGCCCAGACGGTCGGCGCGTCGCCGGCCGCCGCGCAGGGCGTCACGACGCACGGGGGCCACGGCGGCGGCCGCCCGCAGAAGGGCCTGGCCTTCGGCGCGATCTCGCCCCAGCCCGCGGCGCGCGACGCGTTCGTCGTGCCCGAGGGCTACCGGTGGCGCCCGGTGATCCGCTGGGGCGACCCGATCCTGCGCGGCGCCCAGCCGTTCGACGTCGCACGCCAGACGCCCGAGGCCCAGGCGAGCCAGTTCGGCTACAACAACGACTACCTCGACATCCTGCCGTTCGAGCGTCAGCACGCCCTCGCCGGCGCGCAGGGCCGGGGCACGGGTCCGGGTCGCGGCACGCGTGGGCTGCTCGTCGCCAACCACGAGTACACGAACCCGGCGATCATGTTCGACGCCTCGTACGACGCCCCGACGCGCCGCGCCATCGAGCGTGCCGCGCACGGCATGTCCGTGGTCGAGGTGCGCCGCCGTCGGACGGGCACGCCGTGGGACTACGTGGCCGACAGCCGGTACAACCGCCGCGTGCACATGACGACCGAGTTCCGCCTCACCGGTCCCGCGGCCGGCTCGGACCTCGTCAAGACCGTCGCCGACCCGTCGGGGACGCGCGTGCTGGGCACGCTGAACAACTGCGCGGGCGGCACGACCCCGTGGGGCACGGTGCTCTCGGGCGAGGAGAACTACAACGGCTACTTCCGCACGTCGGGCGCGGGCCACGACGCGCGCTACGGCCTGCGCGACGCCGCGACGGGCTACGGCTGGGAGCTCGACGACCCGCGGTTCGACGCCCGCAACCCCGGGTACGAGAACGAGCCCAACCGGTTCGGCTGGATCGTCGAGATCGACCCGTACGCGCCCGACGAGGCCCCGGTGAAGCACACCGCGCTCGGTCGCTTCAAGCACGAGGGCGCCAACGTGATCCTCTCGCGCCGCGGCAACGCGGTCGCGTACATGGGCGACGACGAGCGGTTCGACTACGTCTACAAGTTCGTCTCGTCGCGCACGATGCGCCCGGGGAACAGCGAGGCGGCGCGGCGCCACAACAAGACGCTGCTCACCGAGGGCTCGCTGTACGTCGCGCGGTTCCGCGGCGACTCGCCCGCGTCCGAGATCGACGGCTCGGGCGCGGTGCCGTCCGACGGCGCGTTCGACGGCCGAGGCGAGTGGGTCCCGCTCGTCCTCGACGGGCGGAGCCAGGTCGCCGGCATGAGCCTCGAGGAGGTGCTCGTCTACACGCGCGTCGCGGCCGACAAGGTCGGGGCGACGAAGATGGACCGCCCCGAGGACGTCGAGCCCAACCCGGTCACGGGTCGTGTCTACGTCGCGTGCACCAACAACACCTCGCGCGGGCCCGCTGCGGTCGAGGCCGCGACCGAGCCGAACCCGCGCAACACCAACCGCGACGGGCACGTCGTGGAGATCGTCGAGGACCGCGACGACGCCGCGTCCCTGACGTTCCGCTGGAACCTGCTGCTCGTCGCGGGCGACCCCGCGACGAACACCTCCACGTACTTCTCGGGGTACCCGAAGGAGAAGGTCTCCCCGATCTCGTGCCCGGACAACCTCGCGTTCGACGCCGAGGGCAACCTCTGGATCTCGACCGACGGCCAGCCGAGCACGATCCAGAAGTGCGACGGGCTGTTCAAGGTCACGCTCGACGGCCGCGATCGCGGCCGTGTCGAGCAGTTCCTCTCGGTGCCGCGCGGCGCCGAGACGTGCGGGCCGCTCGTCGACTCGACGGACCGCATGGTGTACGTGGCGGTCCAGCACCCCGGCGAGGACGGGTCGTTCGACTCCCAGGCGTCGTACTTCCCCGACTACCTGACGCCGGGCACCCCGGTCCCGACGGGTGCTTTCGCGGGCCCGCGCCCGTCCGTCGTCCAGGTCTGGCGCGACTGACGTCGCCCGTCCGACGGAGGGGCCCGGAGCCGCGACGGCGCCGGGCCCCTCCCTCGTCCGCGGAGGGGCTCTCAGAGGCCGAGGTGCTCCACCCAGGCGACGGCCGCGACGCCCTGGGCGCGCTGGAACGCGCGCAGACGGGGGATCGTCGGGACGGCGGGCTTGCGCGCCGAGTGCAGGAAGTACCCGGCGATCCCGGCGACGACGGACCGCAGGTCCGCGGGGTGCACGTCGTGCCCGAGGGGGTGCGCGGCGAACGTCGAGGCCGCCCAGGCGCCGCCGCGCGCGCGGCGCGCCGCGTCGGCGCTCACCGTGACGGGCTCGCACACGCCGCCGACGCCCTGCATGACGACGCTGGGCAGGAACATCGCGAGGTCGAGCCAGGCCGCGCCGCGCGACGCGTGCGGCCAGTCCACGAGGTAGACCTTCTCCGGCGTGAGGAGCACGTTGTCCGCGCGCAGGTCGCCGTGCACGAACGACTCGCCCTCGCACGCGACGAGCGCCCCCCGCTCGGCCTCCGCGAGCGCGTCGAGGTGCGCGGCGGCCCACGGCGCGACGGCGGGCAGGCGCGGGTCGGGGTCCGCGCGCAGCGCGCGCCACCCGGTCGCCATGTCGGCGAAGTCGGGCCCGGTGGGCGGCAGGCGCATCGCCCGGGCACCCGGGACGGCCGCGACGCGGACGAGCGTGGCCAGGACCCGGTCGAGCTCGTCGGGGTCCCAGGGCGTGGCGGGCACGTGCCCGTCGACGACCTCGAACGCGAGGGCGATCCAGTCGCCGTCCCCGTGGCCCCAGGCGAAGCGCGGGGCGGGGACCGCGCGCGGCAGCCGCGTCGCGACCTTCGCCTCGGCACGGTGGAGGTCGGCCGCGACCGGCTCGTCCGCGGTCCGCGCGGCCTTGACGAAGAGCCGGCTGCCGTCGTCGAACGTGAGGACGGACGCGAGGCCGGGGCTGAACCCGGACGAGATCGAGCGCTCCTGCACGACCCGGCCCCCGGCGACCGCCTCCAGCTCGTCGCGCAGCGCGAGCGGCAGGTCTCGCCAGAGCAGGCGGCCGCCGCCCGAGGCGACCGGGACGTCCCCGGCGGCCTCGACGGCGGGCGGTGCGGCGTCGTCGGGCATCGAGATGCCACTTCCCCTGTCGGTGGCTGGACGGTCTCGTCCTCGGCACGTTTCCGTCCCGCGGCGACGTGTGGCGCGCGACGGCGGTCCTGCGACCAGGACGAGCGCCCGGCGACGGCCGGGCGCAGACCTCCCACAACCTAGCGCTTCTCGCCGGGAAGTCCAGCGCCGCCCACTCCTCGGACCGCGAGCGCCGTGACGGTTCGTAGACTGGGTGACCGTGACCCACCCTTCCGGCCCTGTCCCCGCGGCGGCCGCGTACCTCGACCACGCCGCCACGACGCCGCTGTCCCCGGCGGCGCGCGAGGCGTTCGTCGACGAGCTGTCGCGCACCGGCAACCCGTCGTCGCTGCACGCGGCGGGGCGCGCCGCCCGTCGCACGGTCGAGGAGGCGCGCGAGTCGATCGCCGCGGCGCTCGGCGCGCGCCCGAGCGAGGTCGTGTTCACCGCGGGCGGCACCGAGGCGGACAACCTCGCGATCAAGGGCCTGTTCTGGGGCCGACGCACGACGGACCCGCGGCGGCTGCGGGTCGTCGTCTCCGCGGTCGAGCACCACGCGGTGCTCGACCCCGCGTTCTGGATGGCCGAGCACGCGGGTGCGGAGATCGTCCTGCTGCCCGTCGACGCCGAGGGCCGCGTGGACCTCGCGGCGCTGCGCGCGGAGATCGCGGAGCACGCGGACGAGATCGCGCTGATCTCCGTCATGTGGGCCAACAACGAGGTGGGCACGCTCCAGCCCGTGCAGGAGGTCGTGCAGCTCGCGCGCCCGCACGGCATCCCGGTGCACTCCGACGCCGTGCAGGCGGTCGGGCAGGTCCCCGTCGACTTCGCGGCGAGCGGCCTCGACGCGATGACGGTGTCCGGGCACAAGCTCGGCGGCCCCGTCGGCGTCGGCGCGCTCGTCGCGCGCCGCGACGCCCCGCTCACCCCGGTCCTGCACGGCGGCGGCCAGGAGCGCGGCGTGCGCTCCGGCACGCTCGACGCGCCCGCCATCCGCGCGTTCGGCGTCGCCGTCGCCGAGGCCGTCGCGCGCCGTGAGGAGCGCGCCACCCACCTCACGGCGCTGCGCGACGAGCTCGTCGCGGGCGTGCGCGAGCGCGTGCCGGACGCCGTGCTCAGCGGGCCCGAGCCGGGACCGGGAGACGGCGACGCCGCCCGCCTGCCCGGCAACGCGCACTTCACGTTCCGGGGGGCCGAGGGCGACTCGCTCCTCTACCTGCTCGACTCCGCGGGCGTGCAGGCCTCGACGGGCTCGGCGTGCCAGGCGGGCGTGCCGCAGCCGTCGCACGTGCTCCTCGCCATGGGCGTGCCCGAGCAGGACGCGCGCGGCGCGCTGCGCTTCTCGCTCGGGGCGACGTCCACGCCCGACGACGTCGCGCGCCTGCTCGACGCCCTGCCGCCCGCCGTCGAGCGCGCGCGGGCCGCGGGCCTCGCGTCCGGCCCGACGCGCACCGCGGTCCCGACCCGCACCGCCGTCCCGACCCGCGCGGGGGGTGCCGCGTGAGGGTGCTCGCCGCCATGTCGGGCGGCGTCGACTCGGCCGTCGCCGCGGCGCTCGCGGTGGAGGCGGGGCACGAGGTCGTGGGCGTCCACATGGCGCTGTCGCGCGACCGGGACCAGTTCCGCACCGGGTCGCGCGGGTGCTGCTCGATCGAGGACGCGGGGGACGCGCGGCGCGCGGCCGACGTGCTCGGCATCCCGTACTACGTGTGGGACCTGTCCGAGCGGTTCGAGGACACGGTCGTCGCCGACTTCCTCGCGGAGTACGAGGCGGGCCGCACGCCCAACCCGTGCGTGCGCTGCAACGAGCACATCAAGTTCGAGGCGCTGCTCGACAAGGCGACCGCGCTCGGCTTCGACGC
>JAQSXO010000174.1 GCA_029256625.1 Cellulosimicrobium sp.
GCGCCGCTCCCCCGACTTCGAGCAGCTCGCGCGCGGCTCACGCAGCCAGCGCGCCGACGGCGAGTCCCTCGTCTGGGCCACGAGGGCGCTCGAGGACGGGACGCTCGCGACCGTGGACGTGCCCGTGCTCGCGACCTACGGGACGTCCACGTTCCCCGAGATGCCCGTCTCCGCGCGGAAGGTCGTCGCGGCGGTCCCGCACGGCGAGGTCCGCGAGGTCGCCGGCGCCTTCCACTCGTGGGAGCCGGAGGCGATGCCGAGGCGTTGGTGCGCTTCGTCCGCGAGGCGGACCAGCGCTGACTCCGGCCGTATGTACGTTCGTACATACAGTGTGTACGATCGTCCGCATGCCGTCTCCCACCCTCGCGCGCCCGGCGCCGGACGTCCGGCGGGCGCGGGTCGCGGTCGCCGCGCTGTTCCTCACGAACGGCGCGCTGTTCGCGAACCTCGTGCCGCGCTACCCCGAGATCAAGGCCGGGCTCGACCTGGGCAACGCCACGTACGGGCTCGCCGTCGCCGCGTTCCCCGCGGGGGCCATCACCGCGGGGCTCGCCGCCGCGGCGCTCGTGCGCCGGTTCGGGTCGGCACGCGTCGCGGTCGCCGGCACCGTGCTCACCGCGGCTGGGCTGCTGCTCGCGGGCCTCGCACCCGCCCTGCCGCTGCTCGTCGTCGCGCTGTTCGCGGCGGGCGCGATGGACGCGTTCACCGACGTCGCGCAGAACGCGCACGGCCTGCGGGTGCAGCGCCGCTACGGTCGCTCGATCATCAACGGGTTCCACGCGCTGTGGTCGGTCGGCGCCGTGGTCGGCGGCGGCATGGCCGCCGCCGCGATCGCGCTCGACCTGCCGCTCGGCGTGCACCTCGCGATCACGGGCGGCCTGTTCGCGATGGTCGCGCTCGTCGCCCTGCGCTGGTGCCTGCCGGGGCTCGACGGCGAGGCGTCCGACGCCGCCGTGACCGAGGCCGAGGCGGCCGCCTCGCCCGGGGCCCCCGCGGGCACGGACCTCTCGCGGGCGGGCGCCGCTGCCCTGGCGCGCGCGTCCCGCGCCCGCACCGCCGCCGTCCTCGCCGCGCTCGTCCTGGTCGCGGTCGCGGGCACCCTCGTCGAGGACGCGGGCAGCACGTGGGCGGCGGTCTACCTCTCCGGCTCGCTCGGCGCCCCGGCGACGATCGCCGCGGCGGGATTCGTCGCGCTCGTCGGCGCGCAGTTCGTGGGGCGCCTCGTGGGCGACCGGCTCGTCGACCGGTTCGGGCAGCGCGCCGTCGCGCGGACCGGCGGCGCGCTCGTGCTGCTCGGCACGGGGCTCGCGCTCGCGTTCCCGTCCGTCCCCGGCACGATCGCCGGGTTCGCCGCAGCCGGGTTCGGCGTCGCGACCCTCGTCCCGGCCGCGATGCAGCAGGCCGACGAGCTGCCGGGCCTGCGCGCGGGGACCGGCCTCACGCTCGTGTCGTGGCTCATGCGGCTCGGGTTCCTCCTGTCCCCGCCGATCGTCGGGCTCGTCGCCGACGCCACGAGCCTGCGCACCGGGCTGCTCGTCCTGCCGCTCGCGGGCGTCGTCGTCGTGCTCCTCGCGGGCGTGCTCGCGCCGCGCCGGCCCGCGGGCCGGCCGGACGCCGTCGACCGGCATGATGACCCCGACCGTCGCACGACCCCCGCCCCCGAGGAGGCCACCGCATGACCACCGACCACTTCGCCGGCGACGACCGCACGAGCTACGAGCGCATGGCCGCGGGCGACCTGTACGTCGCCGACGACCCCGAGATCGCGCGCGGCGTCCACCGGGGCATGCGCCTCGTCGACGCGTTCCACCGCGCCGTCCTCGACGGCGACGGCGACGACACGCACGCCCGCGAGATCCTCGCCGACCTGCTCGGGTCGCTCGGCGAGGAGTCGTGGGTCAAGCCGCCGCTCGCGGTCGACTTCGGCAGCAACGTGCACCTCGGCGACCGGACGTTCGTCAACTCCGGGCTCACCGCGCTCGACGTCGCCGCGATCACCATCGGCGACGACTGCCTCATCGGGCCGAACGTCCAGCTCCTCACCCCGACCCACCCCGTCGACCCGCAGCCCCGGCGCGACAAGCTCGAGGCGGCCGAGCCCATCACGCTCGGCGACAACGTGTGGCTCGGCGGCGGCGTGATCGTGTGCCCGGGCGTGACGATCGGCGACAACACGGTGGTGGGCGCGGGCTCCGTCGTGACGCGCGACCTGCCCGCGAACGTCGTCGCGGTGGGCAACCCGGCCCGGGTGATCCGCGAGAACATCTGACCATGAGCGCCCCCGCGGCCCCCACCGAGCCGACGCCCCGCGCCCGCCGCCACGACCCCGAGCGGCGGGACCGCATCATCGACGCGTGCCTCGACGTCGTCGCCGAGCACGGCGTCGCGGGCACGTCGCACCGGCGCGTCGCGGCCGCGGCCGACGTCCCGCTCGGGTCGATGACGTACCACTTCGCCGGGATGGACGAGCTGCTGCGCGAGGCGTTCGGCCGGTTCACGCGCGACGCCGCGGCCCAGTTCGAGCGCCGCATGAGCGACGCGCGCACGCCCGAGGAGGCCGTGCAGGCGGTCACGACGCTCATCACGCACGACGTGTTCGCGACCCAGCGCGACCTCGTCCTGTCGCACGAGCTCTACACGCTCGCAGCGCGCGACCCGGCCTACCGGACGCTCACGAACGACTGGATGCGCCGCAGCCGCGACGCGCTCGGCCGCCACTTCGACCCGGCGACGTGCCGCGTGCTCGACGCGTTCATCGAGGGCATGACCATCCACCGCGCGCTCGACACCGAGCCGCACGACGACGTCGACGTCCTCGGCGCGGTCCGCCGCCTCACGCAGGTGCTCTGACGGGGGCACTCCCGTCAGGGCGCGGTCACGTCGAACAGCTCGCAGGTCGTGTCGTAGTACGCGTCGGTCGTGCCGCGGTGGGTCATGCCGATCCGTCGGCACACCGCCTGGGACGCCGCGTTGTCGGCGTGCGTGACCGCGACGACGCGGTCCAGACCGTGCTCGAACGCGTGCGCGAGCACCGCGGCCGCCGCCTCGGTCGCATACCCGCGGCCCCACACGTCGGGGTGGAAGTGCCACCCGATCTCCGTGTCGCCCGACGGCTGCAGCGGGTCGCCCGTGCCGGACGCCGGGATGAGCTTGAGCAGGATGGTCCCCACCGGCGCGGCGTCGGGCAGGCCCGTGCCCTCGCCCTCGCGCGGGACGACGGCCCACACCCCGTGCGTGCCGTCGTCGGCGGCGACCCAGCGCTCGACCCGCTCCAGCGCCTCGTCCCGGTGCTCCAGGACGCGCGGCGTCACCCCGATGTACCGCATGACGTCCCAGCGCGAGTAGATGTCGAGGACGGCGTCGGCGTCGTCGGGCTGCCAGGGGCGGAGGGTGAGCCGGGGCGTCGTCAAGGTCTGCATCGCCCCAGGTTACGAGGCCCGCAGGTGCCTGGTGACCACGGCGTCAGACGATCTTGGGGAAGGTCGCCAGGAAGACGATGCCGACCACGAGGACCACGCACGCGAGGCCGACCATGGCCCACGAGGCGCGCTCCGAGCGGAACCGACCGGCAAAGGCGCCGAAGAACAGCACGAGCGCGAAGAGCACGGTGGTGAGCGTGTAGTTGTCGCCCCGCTGGTTGTTGACGAGCGCCTGGGCGAAGAGGGCGTCGGCCCGCTCGTCCGCCTCGACGGCCTCGACCTCGCCCGGCGGGACGTACGCGTCGAGCGCGAACGGGCTCGGCGCCGCCTCGGGGTTCTGGAGCGGGCGCGACGCGAGCCACTCGTCGAACGCGGGCTGGAAGTGGGGCGTGAAGCGCGCGCGCGTGAACTCCTCCAGCACCGTGTCGCCGGTCGCGTACGCCTCGAGCCACAGGCTGAACACCTGGAGGTCGATCGACCGGGCCGTGTCGGCGTGCGCGCGCTCCGTCGAGGCCTCGATGCGCTGGGTCGACGCGCGCGAGAAGGCGATCGACATCTCGCCGCCCCACTTGCTCGCCTCGAACCCGCTCCACGCGGTGAGGACGGCCGTCACCGCGAGCAGCACCACGGTCACGGTCTCGCGCCACGACCGGCCCGGGTGCCCGCCGTGCTGCGCCGTCTCACCCGGCCCGGTCCGCTCGACCCGCCCGGTCTGCTCGGTCTGCTCGACCTGCTCGCCCTCGTCGGCCACGGCAGGACAGTAGCCCGGAGAGACAGGCACCGCGCGGCGAGCCGCAGCATGCTGCGGCGTCCCGGTCAGCCGCGCCGGCGCCGGACCCCGAGCAGCGTCCCGCCCAGGGCGAGCGCCACGAGGGCCACCGCGAGCAGCACGACGACGTCGGTCCCGGTCGCGGCGAGGTCGTCGCCGGGCGTCGTTCCCGGGGTCGACGTGCCGTCCGGCTCCGGGGCGTCCGACGTCGGCCCGTCGGTGGGCGGCGCGGTCGGGTCGGTCGGGGTCGGGGTGGGGTTCGGCGGGTCGAGGACCGTGTTCACGACGGTGCAGTCGACGTCCGCGCCGTCGTCGACCCGCACGGTGTCCACGTCGACGAGCGTGCCGCCGTCGCACACCCACTCCTCCTGGGTGTAGTCCCAGTCGCTGCCCGACTCGGTGAGGTCGTACGTCCCGGCGGACACCGGGACGAGCGTGACGTCCTCGCTGCCGTCGAAGCCGGAGATCGCCGTCGGCCCCGCGGCGGTGAGCTGCCAGTCGTCGGCGGGCGCGGCGTCGTCGACCACCTCCTTGTGGAGCGTCAGCGTGCCCGCGAGCCAGTGGTTGGTGACCGTGCACGTCACGTCGTCGCCCGGCTCGACGACGACCGTCGACACGAGCGCGCCGCCGGCGCCGGGCGTCTGCACGACGCGCGCGTCGTCGCACACCCAGCGCAGCGCGGTCCACCCGTCGGGGCCGCCGGACTCGCCCAGCGCGTAGCGCCCCGGCCCGACGCCGACGTGCGAGACGTCGGCGGAGCCCGTGACGCCCGCGATCTCACGCCCCTCGCCCGTGGCGGTCAGGGTCCAGTCGGTCGCGACGACGTCACCCGTGTAGCCGCGGTCGTCGAGCTCCTTGACGAGCGTGAGGTGCGGCAGCTCGGCGCGGTTCGTCACGACGCACGTCGCCTCGTCGCCCGGGCCGAGGGTCACCGTCGAGCCGTCGAGCGTCCCGGCGTCGCACGTCCAGCCCTCGGAGTCGTAGCCGCTGTACCCACCGGACTCCGCCAGGTCGTAGGCCCCGGGCGGGAGCGGCACCGCGGTGACCTCCTCGCTCCCCACCGACCCGCTCGCGACGGTCTGCCCATCCGCGTCGGTCGCCGTGAGGGTCCAGGCCTCCGGGTCGCCCGACCCGCCGACGACGACCTTCACGAGGGTCAGCATCGACCCGACGTACGTGTTGGTCACGGTGCAGACGACGTCGTCGTCCGGCCCGACCAGCACGCTCGAGCCGAGCTGGACCCCGCCGACGCAGACCCAGTCCCCCGGTTCGTACCCCTCGGGCCCGCCGGACTCGGACAGCTCGTGGATCCCCTCACCCACGTCGACGTGGCTCACCGCCGCACCGCCGGAGGGGCCGGAGATCGTCCCGGTCACCCCGTCGGCCTGGGGGCCCGTCGCGGACAGCGTCCAGTCCTGGGGCGCGGCGGGTCCGCCGTCGACCACCTTGACGAGGGTGAGCCGCGAGGGCAACGGGGTGTTGACGATCGTGCACGTGACGTCCGCGCCCGGGTCGACCGTGACGACGGCCCCGACCACCGCGCCGCCGTCGCACGCCCAGTCCCCCGCGGTGAAGCCCGACCAGCCGTCCTCCGCGAGCGTGTAGTCGCCCGCGGGGACCGGGACGCCCGTGACCGCCGCGGTCCCGGAGCGGCCGACGACCTCGGCGTCCGGCCCCGTCGCGCTGAGCGTCCAGTCGACGGGGCGGGCGAGGGTCTCGCCCGCGAGCTCCTTGACGAGCGTGAGGGTGCCGCCGGCCCACGTGTTCGTGGCCGTGCAGACGACGTCGTCGCCCTCCGCGACGGTCACGGCGCCGCCCGAGCCGTCGCCCGACGTCGCGCCCGTGCACGACCACGCGCCGTCGTACCCGGCCGGGCCGTCCTCGGAGAGGGTGTACCTCCCGGGACTCACCTCGGCCGCGGTGATCGCCGCGTCCCCCGTCGTCCCGCTGACGGTCGTCGTGCCGTTCTCCGCCGTGAGCGCCCAGTCCCCGACCGCGGCAGGTCCGCCGACGACCTCCTTGACGAGCGTCAAGGTCGGCACGGTCGGCACCACCGGCGCGACGTTGGTGACGACGCACGTCACCGAGTCGGCGAGGTCGATCGTCACCGTGCTGCCGACGACCTCCGCGCCCTCGCACACCCAGCCGTCGTCGCGGTAGCCGGCCGGCCCGCCCTCCTCGGAGAGGGTGTACTGCCCGATGCGGACGGCCTGGTCCGTCACCGCGTCGGACCCGGACGGCCCGGCGATCGACGACGGTCCCTGCGCGCGCAGCGTCCAGTCCTCGGGCGACGCCGTGCCCCCCACCACTTCCTTGACGAGCGTGAGCGTCGGGGAGATCGCCTCGTTGTCCACCGTGCACGTGAGCGTGCCGCCAGGCGGGACGACGACGTCCGGCGTGGGGTCGAGGATGTCCTCCCCGCCGCAGTTCCAGTTCTGGAACCGGAAGCCCGCGACGCCGCCCGTCTCCCAGATCCGGTACGTGCCCGCCGGGACCTCGAGCGACTGGACGCCGTTGAGCCCGTCGCCCTCGATGACCGCACCGGTCTCGACGTTGCGCGCGTGCATCGTCCACAGCTCGCGCCGCCCCTCGGACGAGCCCGTGTCGAGGTTCTCGATGCGCTTGAAGAGCGAGAGCCGCCCCGTCTCGACCTGCGCGGAGGCGGGCAGGGCGCCGGCCGCGGCGAGCGCGAGCAGGGTGCCGAGGGCGAGCACGAGCGCGACGACCGCCGCGAGCGCCGTGGCGGACCTCGACGTGCGCAGCGACGTGCGTGACGAGCGGGGCGACGCGGGGGACGGCATCGGCACGGGCACCTCCGGCAGGGGACGGATCGAACGTATCGCCCGGCTCCCGGGGGCGCGCGGCGACCGCCGTTCGTCGCACGCGGGCCACCGTTCGTCGCACACCTCGACCGCCGGTCGACGTGACCTGGATCACCCCCTCGCGGGCTCCCTAGCCTTCCGTGGTCG
>JAQSXO010000175.1 GCA_029256625.1 Cellulosimicrobium sp.
GACGAGATCCCGTTCGTCCAGGACGGCCTGCGCGACGGCGAGCACGTGCGCCACGCGATGCAGGACCGGTTCCGCGAGGTCCTCGCCGCGACCGGCCCGCGCCTGGTCGACCCGGCCGACGTCGTGCAGCACCTCGGCCCCGCCGAGCTGCCGACGCCGGACGGTCGGCACCCCGGCGTCCCGTGGTTCGAGGTGCGCGGCGACCGGGCGAGCCGGCTCGCCCAGGCCCTGGCCGCCGTCGGACCGCTGCTCGCCACCCCGCGCCACGTCGCCGACCCGCTCCCCCAGGCCGGCACCGACGCCTTCTGAGCCCTCCCTCGTCCGGCCGGCCGCTGGGGCCGCGAGGTTCCCGGGTGGCGGTCGCGTCACCACGGACATCGCCGCGCGGCGCACGCGACGGTGGCAGGATCGGCCCGTGACCGATCTCGAGCACGTGTCCTCGGCGCCGACCCGGCCGCAGCCCTCGGGGCGTGCGGAGGCGCGCGACCCGTTCGCGCTGGGGGTCGACGACCTGTTCGGCACGCCCGTCGCCGAGGCCGGGCCGGACGACGGCGCGGCCCGGGCCGGGCTGCCGCTCGACGAGAAGCTGCGCCAGGCGTACTTCTGGGTCGTCAACCACGCGATCATCAGCCCGCACTACGACGTCGAGTTCGCGGCGCCCGGCGCGCGGGAGACGAGCGTCCGGCTCGGGGACTCGAAGGCGCTGCTCTCGCTGCCGAGCGACCAGTCGTACTCGAGCTTCGTGCTGCTGCCGCTCCTCACGTTCGCCGTGCGGGGGCGGTGCCTCATGATCGGCGGGCCGGGCCGCGGCAAGACCGCGAGCGCCGTGCTCATGGGCGTCCTCGCGGGCTACCCGGTGCGCGACGTGCGCCGCGCGATGCAGCACGGGCACCCGCAGCTCACGGTGTCGGACCTGTTCGGCACGCCGCTGCCCAAGGACCTCGTGCAGGCGGACAGCCTCGCGGACGTGGACGTCGCGTGGCGGTCGTGGCTGGGCATGCGCGTGAAGATCGTCGACGAGTACAACCGCATCCCGACCCGCACGCAGTCGGCGCTGCTCACGGTCCTCGCCGACGGGTACGTCGAGGTCTACGACCAGGTCTACGAGACGGGCGACGCCGCCTGGTACCTCACGGCGAACGACGACGCGGGCGGCGGCACCTACCAGGTCGTGGACGCGCTGCGGGACCGCATCGACGTCGTCGTGCACGCGATGCCCTTCAACAACCGCTTCCTCGGCGACCTCGTCGCGCGCGCGGAGCGGCGCGTGCGGCCGGAGGAGAACGTGCCGCCGGAGATCGTGTTCGACGCCGCCGAGCACGACGCGCTGCACGCCGCGATCCTCGCCGTCCCGTTCCCGGACCCGGTGCGCCGTCGTCTGGAGTTCTTCGCGAGCCAGCTCGAGGTGCTCGAGCGCGCGGGGTGGCAGTTCGAGTACCGGACCAAGGACACGGCGCGCGTCGCGGGCGTGGACCCGCACCTCGTCGCGACCGCGGACACGGGCCGCGACCGCCTGGGGGACGTGGGCGCGCAGACCCTCAACGGCCTGTCGGTGCGCGCGCTGCAGTCGCTCGTCGCGTACGCGAAGGCGATGGCGTACTTCCGCGGGAACGCCGAGGTGGAACTCGCGGACCTGCGCGCGGTGCTCCCGTTCGTCCTGCACGACAAGCTGCTCCCCGACCTGCGGTCGGCCCCGTTCGACGACCGTGACCGCGAGCCCCTGCGTTCGGACCGGGTCTCGTGGATCCGCGACCTCTTCGACACGGCGTGCCGCCAGTACGACGCCGCCGGCCTGGACGACCGGGACGACGTCGGCGAGATCCTCGCCCAGGTCGCAGCCGGGCTCGAGGGGCTCCCCGAGGCGGACGTGCTGCGCCGGCTCGCCCGGATCGAGAAGCTCCTCGCGTCGTGGCAGGACCACACGAAGCTGCACGGGCACGTGTACGAGGACGCGCTCGCGCTCAAGTACGCCCACCAGCGGTACACGAACTACCTCACGTGGCTGCGCTGGAGCGGCACGTGACCGTGCCCTCCCCCTTCGCCGCCCGCGCGCTCGCGGAGCGCGCGCGGTACGACGCGGTGCTCGCGCGGGCGCTCGCGCACGGTGCGGACCGCGACGTCCTCGCCGACGCGGTGCGCGAGGTGGCCGCCGCCACGGACCCCCTCGCCACGCAGCTCGAGGCCGACGCCTTCGCCGCGACGTGCGACGCGCTCGTCGCCGCCGTCGCGCGCCTCGCGGCGGCGCGGCGCTGGCGTGCGGAGGGCCCCGAGCGGCGCGCGGTCCTCGACGTGGTCCCGCGGCTCGCGCCGTGGCTCGCTCTCGCGCCCGCGGTCACCGTGGCGGCCGTCGTCGACGGCGCGCGGGCGGTCGGCGGCGGGCCGGGGTCGCGCGGCGACGTCACGGCGTGGGCGGCGCGCGTGGTCGACGCCGCGGCCGTCGGTGCCGCCGGCGTGCCGGGCGCCGGTCCAGGGCCGTCGCCCGTCGACGTCGTCCGGGGCGCGGTGCTCGTCGCTGCGTGGCGCAGCGGCCTCGTGCGCTACCGCGACGCGGCGCTCGCGGCCGCGCGGTCGCTCCCGGAGCCCGTCGCTCGCGCGGCGCTGTCGCTCGCGCCGGGCGGGGGCGGTGCGGGCGCCGCTGACCTGGGCGCCGTCCTCGAACGCCACGCCGCGGACCCCTGGTGGTGGCCGGGTCGCGTGTACGGCGACCTGCCGACCGTCCGGCTCCGCGGGGTCGCCGAGCCCGCGCGCGTGCTGGGCCGGTTCGGCGGGTTCCGCGGGTTCGGCGGCCCGTGGCTGTCGCCCGCGCTCGTCGTCGGGGCCGACGCGCGGCACCCGGCCCTGCGCTGGACGCTGCTCTCCCCCGCCGCCGGTGGGACGGGCGCGGACGCCGCGACGGACGAGTGGACCCTCGTGGCCGACGCCCACGGCTCGCTCGTCGCACGCCGCCCGGGGGCCGGGGACGAGGTCCCGCCGACCGTCGGGGCCGAGCTGCCCGGTGGCGACGGCGGCCCGGCCGCCGCACGTGACGACGTGACGGACGTCAGCGGCTCGGCGGTGGTCGACACGCCGTCGGGCCGCGTGGCGCTGCTGAGCCGGACCGGCTCGTACGACGTGCTCCTCGTGCGGTGGGCCCGGTGAGCGCGTCGTCGCCGGACCAGGCCGGCGCGGCGCCCGACGGCGTCCCCCGTCCCGACCTCGGGGCGGTGCGCCGGCAGTGGCAGGCCGCATGGCCCGAGGCGCTCGCCGCCTGGGGGCGGTTCACGCGGCTCGGCGCCCCGACCCTGCACGGCCCGGGCGGGGCTCCCGAGGGCGTCGGCTCGTTCGCGTGGTTCTCGACGACGCGCGTGAGCGTCCACGTGGACCTCGCCGAGGTCGTGGCCCTGGGGATCGAGGACCACGCGGTCGCGGTCCTCGCGCACGAGGTGGGGCACCACGTGCTCTCGCCGGGGGACCTCACGACGAGCGCGCTGCTCGTCGCGCGCACGCGCGCCGGGCTCGTCGACCAGGACGACCTCGCGCCTCTCACCGCGAACCTGTGGAGCGACCTGCTCGTCAACGACCGCCTGCAGCGCCGCGCGGGCGTCGACCTGGCGGGGCTGTGGCGCGCGCTCGGCCCCGGCACGAGCACCGTCATGCAGACGGTGCTGCGCGCGAACGAGATCCTCTGGGGCCTCCCGCGCGGCGACCTCACCGCGGCCGACGTCCCGACGGCCGAGCGCGAGGCGACGCTCGTCGCGCGCCTCGTGCGCGCCTACGCGGACGACCCCGTCGGCGGCGCCGCCGGGTTCGCCGCGCTGCTGCGCACGCTGCTCGCGGCGGAGGCCGGTACCGGCGCCACCGCGCGGGACCCGCGACGCGGGGCGCGGCCCGAGCCGGGAGACCGCGAGACGCGACGACGCCACCTCCAGCGGCGGCGTTCCACGCTGCGGGACGTGGTGTGCGGGCAGGACGAGGCCGCGGGCACGACGCCCGGCGGGCTCGCGACCGACCCCCGCGCCGTCGCGCCGGTGCGGCACCCCGCGCTGGACCCGCGCGTCGTCGGCGACCTCGGCCTGGACCCGGACGCCGAGGAGCCGGACGCGGACGCGCAGCACGGCCCCGGCGCCGAGGGCGCGCCCGCGCACGACGCCCCCGGCCAGACCCTCGCCCCGGCGGACTACGACGCCACGCTCCGGCTGCTCGGGCTCACCACGGACGCCGCGGCGTCGGCCCGGCGCTGGTACCGCGAGCACGCCGCGCCCCTGCTCGTGCCGTTCCCCGTGCGCGAGCACGCGCGCGCCACCGAGCCGCTGCTCGGGGCGCACGAGCAGTGGGACGTCGGCGACGAGCTCGGCGAGGTCGACTGGACGGGGTCGCTGCTGCGCTCGCCCGTCGTCGTGCCGGGGTTCACGACCGTGCGCCGGTCGGTCGACGAGGACACCGGCGACGAGCCCGACCGCGTGCCCGTCGACCTCGACCTCTACCTCGACTCGTCCGGCTCCATGCCCGACCCCACGCGGCGGGTCGCGCCGATCGCGCTCGCGGGTGCCGTCCTCGCGCTCTCGGCCCTGCGCGCCGGGGCCCGCGTGCAGGCGACGACGTGGAGCGGGCCGCAGCAGATCGCCGGGACGGACGGGTTCGTGCGCGACGAGGACCGCGTGCTCGACGCGGTGGTCGCGCACTTCGGCGGGTCCACGTCCTTCCCGGTGCCGCTCCTCGAGCGCACGCACCTCGGCGACCCGGCGACGGGAGCCCCGCCGACCCGCACGCGCCCGTGCCACGTCGCCGTCATCTCCGACGACGGCGTGGTCTCGATGTTCGACGACGTCGTCCGGGTCCGGTGGGGTGCGCGCCGCGACATCGAGCTCGTCGCGCCCCACGAGGGCACCGCAGCGCGCGCCGTCGCAGCCGCCGGGGGCGGGGGCACGCTCGTGCTGGACGGGGCCCAGAGAGTGGCGGAGGCGGTGCGCGACTACGCGGTGGGCTACCGCGTCCACGCCGTGCAGACCCAGGACGACCTCGTCGCCTTCGCGCGCGCCTTCGCGCGCGACCTCTGGGGCGCCGGCGGCGCCTCGGCCGACACGACCCGACCGGGAGGAGCCCGCCGTGGCTGACGGACGCACGGACCGGACGGTCGAGGGACCGGCGCTCGCCGACGTCCTGCGCCGCCTCGTCGACACGCCCCCCGACGTCCTCGACCACCCGGCGGTCGCCGCCGCGGCGCTGGTCGGCGACACCGCGGACCTCCTCGCCGGGGACGGCACGGTCGGCCTGGTGCGGGGCGAGCGACGCGGCGCCGTCGACGCGCTGTGCACGTTCGAGCCCTACGCGGCGCTCGCCGGGACGGTCTGCTGGCTCGTGCGCGACGCGCACCTGCACGCCGTGCCCGCCTTCCGCGCGGCGGCGACACCCGACGCGCTCGTGCGGCTCGTCGAGCAGCTCGTGCCGACGCTCGCGCTGCTGCGCACGGCGGAGGCGTGGCTGCACGTCCCGGCCGCGCGCGAGGAGCTCGCGCGGGCGGTGCTGCGCGAGCTCGGCCTGCGCCCGGCGGGCGAGAGCCCCGAGGTGGCCCAGGACCGCTGGGCGGCGGTGAGCACCGCGGAACAGCGGCGCATCGCCCGCGAGATGGCCGAGGAGGCGCGTCGCGCGGAGCAGCTCGCGCGGGAGCTCGCGGAGAAGCGCGCCAAAGAGGCCGCCGCGCAGTACGCCAACTACTGACCAGGGAGCACGACGTGACGACGCCCGACGACGCCCCCGACCTCACGCTCGACGAGTACGCGCCGGGCTCGGCGGTCGCGCTGACCGACGCCGAGCGCTGGCCGACGCTCGACGGGGCCGGTCGTGCCGCGCTCGACGCCGTCCGCGACCACCCGGCGGCCCCCGACTGGGTCCACGTCACCGGCGACCGGCTGCGCCCCGACGACCTCCCCGCGCTCGACGACGTCGCGGCACGACTCGCCGCGGGGTTCCCCGAGGCCTCACCGACCGCACCCCCTGCGTGGGTGCGCGCGCTCGTCGACCGCGCGCACGCCGTCGTGCCGCGGTACCGGCGGGCGCGCGACCGTGGCGAGAGCGGGTCCGGGTCGGCGCTCACCGCGCTCCGACCCGTCACGCGGGACGACCTGCGCCGCGACCTCGCGTCGTTCGTCCCGGTCGACGTGCCGCTCGGCCGCGTGCTCGAGGGCACGAGCTCGGGCAGCACGGGCGCGGCGGTCCGCGTCCCGCTGCACCCCGTCGCCGTCGCGGCGGACCTCGTGCTCCTGCAGCACCTCGTCTCCTCCGCGGGCGCCGCGTGGGAGCCGACCCCCGGACGCCTCGGCCTGGTGAACCTCGTGGACCAGCGCGACGCGTTCACCTACGCGTCGGCGATGACCGGTTTTCGGCGCCCGCCGGGCACCCCCGCGCCCGGCATGGCCCGCGTGAACCTCGACCCGGGGGCGTGGCGACGGCCGGGCGACCGGGAGGCGTTCCTCGCGGCCCAGGACCCGCAGGTCCTGTCGAGCTCGCCGCTGCCGCTGCTCGCGCTCGCCCGGCTCGCGCAGGAGCACGGGCTCGACCTGCACCCGGTCGCGCTCGTCAGCGGGGCCGCGCACCTGTCCGACGTCGCCCGCGCGCGCCTGCGCGCCACCTGGGACGTCCCGGTGGTCGACCTCTACGGGCTGCGGGAGACCGGCGCCGTCGCGGCCCGCACCGGCACGGGCCCGTTCGTCGTCGTCGCGGGCCGGCGCGTCTGGGTCGAGGTCCTCGACGACGACGGCGCCCCCGTCCCCGACGGTGTCCTCGGCGAGGTCGTCGTCACGGTCGACGAGAACCCGTACCTGCCGCTGCTGCGCTACCGCACCGGGGACCGCGCGCGGATCGTGCGGCGCGGGTGGCAGGTCGAGCTGCACGACCTCGAGGGCCGGTCCCCCGTGCGCTACCTGCGGCCCGACGGCGCGTGGGTCCCGTCCGTCGACGCCGCCCAGCACCTCCAGGCCCACGGCATGGCCGCGTGGCAGCTCCACCAGTCCGCCGACGGGAGCGTCGTGCTCGACGTCGTCCCG